>DAOPYU010000206.1:0-7932 GCA_035353095.1 Candidatus Sumerlaeota bacterium
GCCCGGATCTCGCACCCAACCCGAAACGGTACGGGCCGCCTGCATCTGAATCACAGGCGAAGCGTCGGAATCGGTCACGGAAATCGTCCGGACTTCACGAGCCAATCCCCGGAAACTCACAGAGACCTGATAATTGCCCGGTATCAGATTCTGGAAGAAAGCCACACCCGCCGCATCCGTGCGTTCTCCGATGGTCAGCATCTCTGAATCCGGAGCCGTGACCGCTCGAACCAGAACCACCGCCTCCGGAACAGGACCATTGGTTGAATCCGTCACAGTCACACTCAGCGGTGCGGTTCCCGCCTTGAGAGGAGACGCCTGTGTTTGGGTTCCAGTGGTCACCTGAATCCCCGACTGCATCACCACTCCCATTCCTTTCGTGGCGACCCCGACCTCAAAAGGACCGGTTTGGAAAGCCAGAAACTGGTAAACGCCGGAAGCGTCGGAAACCGCGGACTCAATCAACTGTCCCGCCTGAAACAGAGAAACGGTTTGTCCGGCAACTGGTCCATTGGCATCCTCGACCGTTCCCGTAATGATCCCCGCCGGCAAGGTCAGATCTACCGCCACGTCGTTTTTCGTTACGTTCAGAGCGAACACCTGACGCGCCAACGTCCCCCCTCCCCCGTCCCCGACACTGACGGCATAGGTCCCATCCAACAGGTTCTCAAACTGATAATCCCCATTCCCCTGAGTCGAAACAGTCTGACCCAACCGGTAATGTGTTCCCATCGGTCCTATGGGCGACAGGGTCACAGCCACTCCCACCACGGGAGTATTTCCCAGCAGTTGAACCACGCCTGAAATCCGTCCCGCCGGACGCAGTGATACATCCAGCGGCGCGTCACTACCGGCCGGGACTGTTACCACAAAGGAGTTGGTCAGATACTGATCCGCCTTGATCCAGATGTTCTGTTCACCCGCCGGCAGATCGGGGAAATGGAATACCCCCGCCTTATCCGTAAAGATCCGTTTTGTGTAGCGTCCCTTCGCATCCGTCAGGAGGGTGGCATTGGTGATCGGCAGATTGGTCTTCGCATCGCGAACCGTCCCGATGACCCCACCGCCCTGCGTCAGATACACCGCGACACCGGACAAATAGCCACCCGCCGTCATGGTCACCCCTTCCAGCGTTCCGGCGCCAAAACCGCTGGCCGTAACGACCAGCGTGTAGGTTCCCGCAGCCAGCCCCGTCACTTCATAACGACCGTTTTCATCCGTCTCCGCGCTCTGCCCGCCATTCGAGTCGCCGCTTCCCCCATGCAGGCGCGCCATGACGACTGCCCCGGCTACCGGTTTTCCATCGGGCGACAGCACCAGTCCCTGGACACTGCCCCCGGGCGTCATTTCAAACAGAACACTCGCGGATCCCCGATCGGGCAATTCCACCGACTTGACCACCGGCGAAACAAAACCGGTGGCGGAAGCCTGAACTCGGAGCATCCCCGGTTCCATGTCGGCCACTTCAAAGTAACCCTCCGCATCCGATTCGACTGAGCGAATTTCACCGGAAAGCATGTTCATCGCGGTCACCAACGCACTTCCAATCGGTTCGCCATTCCAGTCGCTCAGAACCCGCCCCGTTACACGTCCTCGCGCGGTCAATACGATTTTCATTCCCTGAAGTGCCCCGTCCGCCGGAATTTCCAATGGCGCCAGATCGCCGGTGAAATAATTCTGAACCGACAGGGTATACTTCCCGGCCGGGACCTCCCGGAAACTGAACGACCCGTCGTACCAGGTTCGCGTGAGGCAGGTCTTGCTGGTGGCGGTATCTTCCAGCGTCATCAGAACCCGCGACAGGGGATGAGACGCATCTCCCAGGTACAGTTTTCCTTCGACTTTGGCGCCCGGCAGGAAGGCCTCTTCTCTCAGAATCATGTACTGGACGATTTCGGCCACCACCGGCGACCCGACATGGTACCGGGCCATTTCATCCGCCGCATCGCCGAGTATCTGGAAGAACTCACCATAGGTCGTGGCTGGATACTTCGACTTGACCGCTGCCACGGCATCCCCCCAGAGCGGATGCGAATCGTCCGGACGAACGGACTGGAAATACACATCCCAATTGAACGGTTCCTGAGAATCGCCTTCCTTGGACAACAACAGCAATGACGTATCTCCACTGCTGGAAGGCAGGACATTGAACCCGACCCGGCGCTGCTCACCCGGACGCAGAACGCCCGTACTGATCTCACCGGGATTTCCCCCCAGGAACTGCAGTTCCGTCTCGGTTCCGGGCGTGGCCCCTTCCGGCCAGAGCGAATCGCCACTCTCAGACGTCAGAATCAACAGGGGAATGGGCAAGTCGCCATCTCCCACGTTTGCATACTCGATGATCCCGTAGAACGCGCGTCCGGGCCGGGCCGTCTGGGGGGCCACCAGCCGGGCGCTCAACAACCCGCCCCCCCCCTGTTGTACCGAGAACGCGTTGGCCAGGCTCCGGCTTTCCCCGTTCTGGGTGATCACCACGTCATACACCCCGAGCGCCACACCTCGCAGGTCGAAGGAAGCCAGAACGGTCGTCGAATCCACCAACTCCACCTTCTGTGCGGCCACTTCAGTTCCCTCCGCCGAATTTCGCAGACTGGCCGTCACTCCCTGAAGGAATCCGCTTCCATAAACCGGCAACGTCAGCTGTCCCAGATTGCCGCCCCGCCGAACTCCGATATCCTCAATGGCAAAGGAACTCAACCGGGCCTGAAGATTATATTCCAGTGCGCCAGCCGAAAGCCGATCGGGCTGCACGAGCAAATACACCGTGCGGGCCGTATCGGGCGAAGGCAGCGCCAGACGCGCATCGGGAGAATTCCAGTCCCGACTGCACCGATCGTAAGACTGCGCCGAAGGCATGGCATCGAATCCAGCATACAGATTCGTCTGACCTTCGATTGAAGACGCGTCCAGAACCACCTCCAACTGCGTGAACGCGTCCTGGCGAACTTTGTACCAGACCGCCTCGCTGGAAGCCGGGAACGAAGAGGTAACCGGCGTTCCCACCCCCAGTTCCGGAACGGAAAGGGTCGTGGGAATCGAAGAGAGCGTGGTGTTGTTGGCACTGTTGCGTCCCTCAAAGACCTCCCCATTGGCGTTCGTTCGAACCTGCCAACGATACGATCCTTCCATCCCGCCAGGCACACGCACCACCTTCGTAAAGGTGATGGATTGTCCGGGCGCCAGCGTGGAAGTCGTCACCAGAACCTCGACCCGGCCCAGTTCGGTTCCCGCAGCCTGGGCCGAATCGCTCACCAGTGAAAGGGTGTCGTGCCACGGTCCCAGAGCATTTGCGGACCCGGTGTTCCGGATCGTCCAGGTGACGGCGACCTGTGTACCCGCCTCGACCGTCACCGGACCGGCCACGGAATCCACCACCAGGTCGATATCCGACTCCGCCGTCTCGACAAACTCGAACGCGCCCACATCGGCAAAAGATCCCGTGGCGGTGGGGGAACCCGTGTTGGCGGTTCGTGGATCGTCATAGCGGGGCGAGCCGGTGAAATCCTTCGGGCTGGCGCTGGCCCCTTCGGCGGCATCTATCAGCGGGCTTCTATAGGAAAGCCGGTAATTGTCGCGATCGGGGTCTTTGTACTGCGGATTCACCGCGATGTTGCCATTCTGACCGGTGGAATTGGTCAAATTGACATAATCGCAGTTTCCGCCCGCGGCCAGCGGGTTCCAGGTGTTGTTACTGCGCAGCGAAACCACCTGACCGAAGTCGAACTGGATTCCGGAATTCAGGCTGTTGGAGACGCTGCTGTTCACCGCTTCGAGATTCCCCCCGTGAACCAGCAATCCGATCCGGTTGCGATCGAGCGTGCAGTTGACCACTCGAACCGGTGAACCGGGATGAGCACAAATCGCCCGATCCATGTTCTTGAACACGCTGTTTGTGATCGAGACAGGACCTCCCCAGCAGAGCGCGCCGTCGAAGAACGCATTCTCGACGAAACAGGCATTCAAGGTGGTCGAAGTGTTCCCACCGGCGGTCCGGATCACCCCCGTCTGGTCCCAGTTGCCCGATACGGTCCCACCCCCGTAAAGAATCCGCGCATGCTCAAAGTGTGCGGCTCCGTCAATATAGATCCAGCGCCAGTCGCCGGGCGCCGGCTGGGTCTTATTCCCGTCACTGTTGCTGTCTCCTCCGATCGAGTCGTCCAACAGCGATGTAAAGACGACCGGTTGGGCAAACGAACCCGGGGCGGAAATCTCGCCACCCGAAGAAACAGTCAATCCCGCTTTGGAGCCGATCTTCACAATGGCGCCGGCCTGAATAGTCAACTTGACCCCGGCGGGAATGGTCAGATCCGATGGAACAATGTGCAGGAACGTCCCGTTCCAGATCTCATTGGCCGCAAGTGTTCCGCTATGTCTCATCACGGCATAACGGACGTCAACATATTCACTCAACAGGAGTTGCCCCGTTCCCTCGGTGGTCAACCCACGCCACTCTCCCGGATAGGGACGGGTCAGATCGCCATCCAGGTTGCTGTCCCCCCCCGCCGTATCGTCAGAAATCGAGGTCAGAATGATCGGCGCCTGGGCCGTAGCCGGAGCGCTGAGTATCCCGCCGTCCTGAACCGTGATGCCGGTATTGGAAACGAATTTGACAATCGTACCGGGTTCAATAAAGAGGGTCACGCCTCCCGCTACGATCAGATTTTTTTCCACAATGTGAACAATATCGGCTTTCCAGGTCGTGGTTGTTTCGATCGTGCCGGAATGCCACATCACGCTGTTGTTGATCAGGACCGTGGTTGAGAATTCTCCGATGAGATTGTTGTCCGTATCGCGGAAAGCCAATCGCAGTTCGCACAGTCCATCGGGAACCTGCGTGGTATCCCAGGTCACGCCCTGACGCGCCCCCAGCCCAGCGCCCAGGAAATACTCGGCTCCGTTCACATAAGCCCGCAATTCTCCGCCGGAATAGAGCCCCACTCCCAGCACATCCCATTCGATCCAGGCGGAAGCGCCATGCAGTTGTCCACTCGCCGGACTGACCCAGTTGCAGACGGGATGGTCAATAAATCGAATCGTTCCATCCTGGCCATCCCGATCTCCCGCTTCCCCCCCCTTGGCGGAAAACTGCCCCTGCATAAACTGATTTTCGGAACAATAGACCGCAATGCGCCCCCCGCCGCCGCCCCCGGAGTATCCATCCGTGGCGCCGCCATCGGCCCGGAAGAACCCACCACCGGTCAGACGATACGTATTGACCAGGATCGAACCTCCTGAACCGCCGCCGAAATCGCCATTGCCATCGTGTCCAAGAGCCGTAACCAGTCCGTCCTGAATGAAGGTATTGTCCACATTGATCCGGATAGCGCCCCCCCCGTGACCGTAGAGCGAGCCATTATCGGAAGTTCCACCCGCCGATCCCAGGTCCACGGGGAATTCCTCCGAACCATAGGTTCCGCCTCCGGCCCCATTACCGCTGCCACCGGCGCCTCCATAGCCCCCGCCGCCGCTGTTGTACCAGCCGCCATTCTTGCCCCCTCCCGGGCCAAAACCGTCCCGGAAAGTGCCAGCAGTATATCCCTGATAGTCCGCATCAATCCGGGAAGACGCGTCGAGTTTCAGGTTCCCCGCACTGAGGGTCGAACCGATGCCTTTCCACTCGCCCTCAACCTGGCCGTTGCGATTCTTGCTCGGCAACACAATCGTTGAGGATGTCAGGATGTTCAGGTCGCCCCAGACCGTCAGGCTCGATCCTCCGTAGAGGGTCAGCTTCGCCTGATTGTCGAGAACGACCCCGTCGTACACCAGGGTGGAATCCTCGGGGAACCACAGGTTGTGATAAACTTGAAGGAACTGCTGGTTCTGCCAGACCTGGACAAAGGCGATGGTTCCTTCTTCACCCGATTGTCCCCCATTTCCACCGTGTGCGCTGGAAGCGAAGAACCCCTCGAAACCGGGAGAGGACTCATAATAAACCGCTATTCGCCCCCCCGCGCCGCCACCGGAATAAACATCCAGGTTGGAACCGCCATCCGCCCGGAACTTTCCGGTCCCGAGCAATACGTTTGTTTTTACCGCGAGGGAACCACCCGCGCCACCCCCGTAATCGCCATTCGAATCCAAACCAACTGCTGTCACCACACCATCCAGGAGAAAGGTGTTATTCACGAAAATCTGAATCGCCCCGCCGCCGTGTCCATACATATTGCCATTGTCGGAGGAACCACCCGCCGAACCCGGTTCGACCGGCCAGGTGGGCGAGTCGTAGGGACTTCCTCCTGCGCTGTTGGAACTTCCACCCGCTCCCCCGTGTCCGGCCCCGCCACTGCCATACCAACCGCCGTTCCGACTGCCCCCCGGTCCGTTTCCATCCCGGAAATAACCTGCAGTATAACCCTGTCCATCCGCTGTAATGACCGAACCACTGGTGACCGTCACATTGTCCGCCGTGACCACCACCCCGGTCCCCTTCCACTCACTCTCCACCCGGCCCTCCAGATTCTTGCCTTCCAGCCGCAGAGTCGAGTTCTCCGTCACGACCAGATCCTGAACCTTGATCTGCGACCCGCCATCCAACTCGAGCAGCGCGTTGCGGGAAAGCGTCAGCGTGTTGTAATCCAGAACCGTGTCTTCCGGGAAATAGACATATTCATAAATCTTGAGATGTTTCTCGCCATTGTGGGTGTCCACAAAGAGAGTCGTTCCGCGCCCGCCCGACTGCCAGCCGATCCCGGCGTTGGCGGTAGAAATTTTCCAACCTGAGAAACCACTTCCCTCATTGTAGTACACGGCAATTCGACCGCCCCCGCCCCCGCCCGATCCATTATCCAGACAGGTTCCCCCGTTCGCCTGGAAGAATCCATCCCCGGCCAGTTCATTCGTTTTCACCGCAATCGCCCCACCCGATCCACCCCCATAATCGCTATTCGAATCGGAACCGTTCGCGGACACCACTCCCTGCAACACAAACGTCCGTTCTACAAACAGTTGGATTGCTCCACCGCCATGTCCCGGTATCTCCCCATTATCGGAAGAGCCCCCCGCCGAGCCGAGTTCCACCGGCCAGGTGATCGAGTCATAAGTTACCCCCCCCACTCCGGTTCGGCTTCCTCCAACTCCCCCATGCCCGCCTCCGCCACTTCCATACCAGCTACCCGTCTTCCCCGCACCTGGACCATAACCATCCCGGAAATAACCAGCGGTATAGCCCTGGCCGTCCGCCGTGATGCGCGAGGTCGCGTCCACCGTCAGATCGCCAATCAGAAACGTCCCACCTTTCCCCAGCCACGCGTTTTCTACCAGCCCCGTATTGTTTGTCCCTCTGGCCCACAAGGTCGAAGTGGTCAAAAGGTCCAACGTCTCCAGCGTGACCGTACTCCCCCCGCCAATCGACAGGATCGAGTCATTCGTCGCGGTCAAAGTCGTCCCGACAATTGAACTCTCTGCGCCCACAGAAAAGGCTGCCTTATCCACCGTGATGGAATCGTAAGTCAAAGCGGAATGAGGATAGAAAACCAGATTCTGATACACGGTCAGATGCCGCTTGGCTCCCTCGCGCCAGATGAACGCAATGGTTCCCGGTTGACCGGCCTGACTGCCCGTTCCCCCCGTTGCGGACGTGGTCCGGAACCCGGTGAAATTCGCGGCCTCTTCATAATACAAGGCAATCCGGCCCCCGCCTCCACCACCCGATCCGTTGGTGAGGCACGCGCCTCCATTGGCCTGGAAGAAACCATTCCCCAGCAGTTCGCGGGTCTCGACAAGGATACTCCCCCCTGCGCCGCCCGCGAAATCGGTGTCCCCGTAAAGCCCGTTGGCGGTCACATAACCATCCAGATAAAACTGGTTTGTGACATGGATCTGAATGGCGCCCCCGCCGTGGCCGTAGAAGGTTCCATTGTCGGAAGTCCCCCCCGCCGAACCCGGTTGGGTCGGCCAGATCGGATCGTCGTAAATGCCCCCCCCCACGCCGGT
>DAOPYU010000207.1:0-7921 GCA_035353095.1 Candidatus Sumerlaeota bacterium
GAGAGCGTCTTGTCTCCCCCGATCCCGGCCACCAGAATCAACCCCAGCCAGGGGACGAACGCCCAATTGAACAGGAAGACTCGGAGGGGGAAGTTTCCATCCGGTTGTTCGGAGCGTCGCGGGCGCAACCCGCGCCACGCCCCGACCAGCGAGACGACCATCAGGACCGTAAACAGTTCCTTGAAGAATCCCCGGTCCCAGACGAACGCGTAATCGCCGTAGAAAACATGGGCCAGGCCGTTGAGCCCTTTTTTCAAGGGAAAACTCAGCGCGGTTCCCACCGCGTAATTGTGCTGCTTCTCTCCCAGCAGGCTCACCGGCAGGGCGAGCGCCAGCGCCGTGAGCGCAAGGGCGCCGATGGTGGTCCAGGCGCGGCGGGGATTGCTCCGCCGGGCGAAAAGTAACGTCGTGACAAACGCCAGCGCTGTCAGCGCCGTCAACGCCTGAAACGTGGTCCCCACCAGCAGGAGTGCAATCAGGCCCACCAGCCAGCGTCTGCGTCCCTCGCGCCACCAGAAAACCAGGCAGAGCGCGGCCAGAAGACTGAAACACATCATGGGCGCATAGGGACGGGCCGTCTGCGCGGTCCAGATGGTGAGTTGGTGGAGGCCGAAGAGGAAGGCGGCCAGACTGGCGGTGGGTTGGGGGAGCAGTTCGCGGGTCAACCGGCGGAAGGCCAGGACGGCGCCCAGGCAGAACAGAACCGACGGAAGACGCATTGCCACCTCGGACGAACCCAGCAGGGGATGCAACCCCCACATCATCAGAAAGTATGAGGGCAGATGGCCGGCCAGGAGACGTTCCTGAACCAGATGACTCAGCGTCTCGCCGGTGGTACGCCAGGTCAGGTATTCATCAATGTAGAACCCCCGCCCGAGATTCAGGGAGTAGAGAAACAGGAGGAAGAGGAGGAACCCGAAGGGATGGGAAACCAGAGACTCGACCCGGGTAGCAAAGGAACGGTTGGGCATGTCAGACCTTTCATGTGGGCGCCTGGATAACGGAAAATTTCCGGTGGCGCCGTGTCTGTGTTCTAGGTGCCGTCAGTGCCGGGTGGGTGTCAAGGAGTTTTCGCGGGTGGGGGAGAGAATCGGATGGTTTCCCCAGAACGCAAGACCGCCCATCCGGGGTGGATGGGCGGTCTGGGGACTCCGTTAAACCTGTTCAGCGCGCGGGGACGTTATTTCGTCCGAACGCTCGACCGAACGATGTCTCCTTTTCCGGCAGCGCCCTGAGCGGGATCGTAGGGCACCTTGGCCTCATCGTCCGTTCCGTCGGGCCCGACACTCCACAGCGTCCACTGGGCTCCGTTTTCCGTGACGGTGTAGTGGTAGGGTTCCCCTTTGGACGAGAACGGATCGTTGGGAACGCTCTTGAAGTAGGTCACCTTCTGGCTCAACTGAGCGAGCGACTCCGGGTAGCGTTTGTTGTCAATCCGGTAGGACTCAAGCGCGACGGAAATGTTGCGCAGGTCCTTTTCCGACTGGACCATGGGGTCCACTTTTTCCGCCGGTTGGGCCGGAGTGGCGGGAGTCGCCGGGGCGGTCTGAGTGGCCGGGGCCGCCGGGGCTGCAGGAGCCGCCGGTTGAGCCGCCGGAGCGGTCCCGGTGGTGGGGGTGGCCGCCGCGGCGCCAGCCGCCGCCTGCTGCTGGGCCATCATGATCTGCTGGAACACCATCGTGCCCGCCTGGGCGATACCGGTGATGACCGTTCCGGGGATTCTGGTCTGCAGGGAGAACTGGGTGCCTTGAGCACGCCCCGCGATGGTGACGGGTTCGGCGCCGGCGAACATGGTTTCCACCTGAGCGCCCATCTGGGGGGTGGCTGCGTTGGCGGGCGCCATCTTCTGGACCATTCCCGAGATGCTCTTCACCAGCACGGCGACATCAAGGTCGGCGTACATCTGCTGGTCGTTTCCAAAGACCTGTTGGGCCTTGAAGGGCTTGACGGTGGCTTGCTTGCCTGCCTGCAACGCGTCAACCATTTCCTCGATCTTTTCCCCACCCATGGCATAGGCGATGTTCTTGTCCACCACGGCCAGGTCGTAGCCGAACTGATTGCCCATCATCGCTTCCAGCATTTTCTGGGCTTCCACGGGAGCGCCGGTCGCCTGCATGTTCATGTCGAAACGGTGGATGGGGAGGTTTTTGTACTGGCGGACGTTTTTCTGGAAGCTCATCTTCATGGGCATGCCCATCTGCTCATACATCTTGAAGAATCCCTGCATTTTTTCCGGGGCGGTCTGGAGCATGGTGAGAACCTTCTCGGGATCTTCCACGCCGGAGTAGATCATCGTGCCGCTCATCAGCGGGCCGCCGGGCACACACATATCCACGGCGAATCCGTCGCCATAGGTCCCCGAGCTCATTTCGATCATGTCCTGAACCGACTTCTTGGCTTCTTCACTCAGTTGCATCTGAGCGAAGACCGCAGTGGCTTCGGCCTGAATGACCTTGCGCATTTCCGGCCCATTGGTGGCCGCCACCATGCGGAAGGCGCCCTTGGCCGGGGTCAGCTGCAGGAGGGCATTGACGGGTTTGGTGGGCGCCGCGAACAGTTTGGCCAAGTTCGTATTCGGCAGCGCATCGAGGTTGAGCGCGAGACCCAGATCGCCATTGGCGGGACTGACCTCGAGGTCGAGGGTCTTGAGTTGCTTCAGGAGCGAAATAAAGACCCGGAGTTCGGCTTCGAGGATCTGCTGCTGGGCTTTCATTCCCTCGGGGGTGGTGGCGATGCCCGCCGGAGCCGTCTGCTGCTGCTGTTGTTGCGCCGTGGCGATGGTTTGCAGCATGCCTTGCATCATCGGCTCAAACATCGTGGCGGCTGTGTTGGCGTTGAGCGAAACTTTCAGAACCGGTTTTCCCGCTTCCGCAAAGAAACGGCTCTTGACGGTCGGCGCCAGCTGCGTGGCGAGATTCGCCATCGTCGGATCGGACGAGGTGGCCAGCAGGTCGCCGGCGACAACCGTTCCCGGCGCTTTCATCTTGGCGGCCTGCAGATAGGCATCGCGTTGAGCCGGAGCGACCTGAGCAAACACCAGCATCGTGTTGGGGGGCAGGACCACCATCGCGACACCCGTTCCCGGGGCGAATCCCTGCAACTGCGGATCGCCAAACATGTTGCCGACCAGGGCCTTCAACGCTTCCGCGGTCAGGGTGGGCTGGATTTTGGACGAGACGGTTGCGAGATTGTTAATAAACCCGGGCAGATCGCTCACACTGATTGTGACAATGGCGTTTTCGAGACCGGGGGCCCCTCCGGCGGCCGGAGCGGCTGCAGGGGCTTGTGCCCGCGCGGAAACCACGCCCAAAACTTGCAGAGTTGCCAGGATACAGAATAATGAGAACCACCTTTTGCGCATCATCTGATGCATTCCTCCCTTCGAATAATCACAACTTGGGTTTTTCTCACGTAAAGCGAGAGCATTTTATCAAGGATCGGGAGGTCATTGCACGGAAAAACACGCGATACCCTCTCGATTCACCTTCCCGAATATGACAGAAGCAGTTTTCGAGCCAACCGGCGGTTATTTTTCAACTCATTTAATCTCAGTCTTTTGCAGAGACTCTTGCTTTTCCAGGGGAAAGGGATCTGGCGAAACCCACCACTTGCTGGTTGCCCAAACCACAATCCTCTCTCTATGGACTCCCTGTTTCTCCCGATGTTCCCGGAAAAGGCGGCTGGACGTGTTTCCGCTGCACGGAGTTTCGATTCGGACAGATTTCGGGGACAGGATATGGGAGGCAGAAGATGTCCCCGATTCCCTGAGCCGGCCAATCTCCCCGGCCTGCAAGAAGATTAAACTGTCCCTTTTATTGCCCCGTCCCTCTTATTCTTCCTCGAACAGGTCGTCGGTCGCGCCGTTGTAAATCGCGGGGCCTCCGGGGTACCGCAGACCCAGGTGTTCCCACGCCCGGCGGGTCGCGACGCGGCCCTGCGGCGTGCGGTTGAGGTAGCCGATCTGGATCAGGAACGGCTCGAAGACCTCTTCCAGCGTTTCGGGGTCCTCGCTCATGGCCACGGCGAGCGACTTGACGCCGACCGGCCCGCCGTCGAATTTCTCGATCAGCGTGCGCAGGAACAGATAATCGGTGTCGTCGAGGCCCAGTTTGTCCACCTGAAGGAGTTGCATGGCGGCGCGGGCCACATCGCCCGAAATGACGCCGTCGGCCCGGACCTGTGCGTAGTCGCGGGCGCGTGACAGGAGGCGGTTGGCGATGCGGGGCGTCTGGCGGGCACGGGTGGCCAGTTCGCGGGCGCCTTCCTCGGTCAGATCCACCTGGAGCACACGCGCCGAACGCAGCAGGATGCTGACCATTTCGTCCACACTGTAGAATTGCAGGCGGTGCGTGATGGGGAACCGGTCGCGCAGGGGCGAGGTGAGCATGCCGGTGCGCGTGGTGGCGCCCACGAGGGTGAAGGGTTGCAGGGGGATCTGGATCGAACGGCCATGCGGCCCCTGGTCCACGATGATGTCTATGACATAGTCTTCCATCGCCGGGTAGAGGCATTCCTCGACGACGCGGCCCATGCGGTGGATTTCGTCAATGAAGAGCACGTCGCCTTCTTCGAGGTTCGTCAGGATACCCGCCAGGTCGGCGCGTTTTTCGAGTACCGGACCCGCCGTGCAGTGGATGCGTGTCCCCATTTCGTGGGCGATGATGTGCGCCAAGGTGGTCTTGCCGAGTCCGGGCGGGCCGTAGAGCAGGGCGTGGTCGAGCGATTCGCCGCGCTTGCGCGCGGCCTCGATGGCCAGCGCCATCTGCTCGACCAGGCGTTCCTGACCGGTGAATTCCGTGAGTTTCTGGGGCCGCAGGGTTCGTTCGAGTTTTTCGTCGGCAGTTTCGACGCCCGGCGCCACGAGGCGGCTGCCCTGCTCGGATTCCGGTGTTTTCTTGCCTTGTGCCTTACCCATGTCTGCTTCCTTCATTCTGACAACCGCTCTTGCGCTTGATTTCCCGAACTCGGATTCACCCGCCCGGCAGGGCCGCGAACATGACTTTAAGGTCCGGTTCCACGCCCGTCCAGAGGCGAAAGGACGCGGCGCCCTGGCGCACGAGCATGCCCAGGCCGTCGAGCGTCCGGCATCCCCGCTGCGCCACCCCGCGCAACCACGCGGTCGAGCGTTGCGCCGTGTAGGCCGCGTCGAAGACCAAGCCCCCGGTGGGTAAACACTCCGGGTCGCAGGGCATCGGGTCCGTGTTGCGCAGACCCAGCGAGGTGGCGTTGGTGACCAGGTCGGCCGATCCGAGGTCTTCCCGCAACGCGTCCGCCGATTCCGCTTCCTGCCCGAGGACCCGGATGCGGGCCTCGGGAAAGAGACGTCGCAGGTCGGCGGCCAGCGACTCGGCCTTTTCGCGTGTGCGGTTTACCAGCGCCAGTTCCCGCGCGCCGGATCGAATCGCGCCCAGCGCCATACCACGTCCCGCCCCGCCGGCGCCCAATTGTACCACTTTCTTCCCGGAAAAGTCGAATCCGGCGTCGTGACGCAGGGTTTCCACGTAACCTTCCACGTCGGTGTTGGTTCCGTGGATCGAGCCGCCCGCGCGGAAGGTGAGGGTGTTGACGGCGCCGACCAGGCGCGCCTCCTCGCTCACCTCATCGCACAGGGCCAGCGCGGCGTGTTTGTGGGGGACGGTACAGTTCAATCCCACCATACCGGCTGCGGCCAGGCCCCGCACGGCTTTCTCGAACGACTCGGGCTGAATCGGGAACGCCAGGTACACGTAGTCCAGTCCGGCGGCGCGCAGGGCTGCGTTCTGCATCCGGGGCGAGAGGGAATGCTGCACCGGCCACCCGGCGACGCCGAGCAGCCGGGTCGTGGCTGAAATCGAACGCGGTGGGTGTTCGAGACTCATTTGCCGCCCGCCTGAGCGCGCAGGACCTGACCGGTCCAGTATTTGTGAACCATGACGAGCGCCGCCGCCGAGAATGGCGAAGCGAGCGGATCGAGCGACGAGGTCTGTTCCGTCACCACGAGGTTCTCTTTCTGCGTGACCCGCTTGATGGTCGGAAAGGCCTGCCGGGCGAAGGGGGTCAGGGGCGGAACCGAGGAAACCACCCACGAGGGCAGTTCCGGAATTCCCGAGGCCGAGAGTTGGGCGTTGACCATGGGGACCAGCAGGGGCAGCATGCTGTTGAGCTGGCTCAGGAGCGGGGCCGGATTGCTGTAGAGCCGCTCGACGACCCGCATGTTCCGCGGAACCTTTCCGAAGGGCTTGTCCAGCTCGGGAAGCAGGGGTTTGGCCAGTTTCTCGAGGGCCTTGTCGTCTCCCGCCTTGATCGCGTCCGCGCGGTCCTGGCGCCATTTCAGGAAGTCTTTGAGCCAGTTGTCACTGGTCGAGACCATCAGGAAACCGTTGATCTTCGCGGTGTAGATCTTGATGTTGATCTTCTCGAATTCCTGGATGTCGTATCCATAGGACATGAACGACGCATGCTGCACCTTGAGATGGAGGGTGTTGCGGACCTGTTCAAGCACCAGGTCCAGCAGTTTTTCGTCCTTGATCTCCCACAGGAAGGCCATGTCCGGTGTTGAACCGACCTGGTTGGTGAAGACGGCGACCTCGTTCCCCAGCGCCGAGAGCACCTGGTTCGGTTCCACGCCGAGGTTTTCCACAAACCCTTCATGGATTTTCTCGAACAGGTCGTCCATTGCTGGGAAGGCCTTGGTCAGGCCGGCCTGGCAGAGGTCCTTGATCTCACGCGGCGAGCGGATGCGCGTGACCGAATATTCGGCGATTCCCTCGCGCGCCCACTCGGGCGTGCGCAGGGGAGCGGCAGTGTCCCCGAGGGGAAGCAGCCCCATTGTCTTGCCTCGGAACGTGGCCGTTTCGCGCGTCTCGAACGCCTTGCCCCGCATGGTGTACACCGACAGGATCTGGTCGAGATTCTGGAGGCCGACGGTTTCCAGAAGGACGCGGATGCTGTTCCACTGGTTGCCCTTGTTGGCCTTCTGAAAGCCGCGTTCGGCGACAGCGGTCAACACATCGTAGCTGTGCGCCGCATTACAATAACACCACGCGTCCGCGCCACTGCGTGTCTGTCTGGCCACCTGTTTCCATTGCGCACTTTTGGCCAGTGCCGGGGTCTCCGGTGCCTTCAGGTTGAGGCGGCGCGACAGCAGATCTTTCATGGCCTCGGGTGATGAGGCCAGCACACAGGTTTCGTCCAGCCAGGCGGAACACAACTGGATGGACGATTTCTGGGAATCGGTGTGGAGGGTGACTTCGGGCAGTTTCGGCGACGTTCCCTCCGGGGGAGTCCAGACGCCCTTGGCGGTTTTGGCGACGAGTTCACGCGCTTTGGCCGCGTTCGCGCCGAAATCGGCCATGACATAGAAACGCACGTCCGGCAATTGGAAACCGGTCTGGGGGGCATTGGCGTCGGCTGCTTTTTCGCGCAGTTCGACGGCCACCAGCAATTGGCCCTGGACCGAGTCGAGCAGGGGCAGGCCCTCGGTCAGCCCCACGCTGGTCATCAGGTCTTTCACAGCCATGTCGAAATGCAGGCCGCGCCAGTAGTCCATGGCCGGGTCTTTCCACGCCTGACCCGCCGCCGTCTCCTGCCAGCGCGCCCGCGCCGTCGTCATGTCGGGAACTTGCGCCACCAGCACGGTGTCCGCCGAAAGCCACCGCTCCGGCCCTTCCATGCCGTGGCGGGGCGTGAACATCGAACAGCCGGTCAGGACGCCGACAGCCGACAGCAACAACACCAGAGAAATGGTCCGGGTTCTCAGGACGTTCCACACACTCATTTTCCGCTCAGACGGTTCCAGCATGACGTCAGTCCCCCTCTTGGGTTCCGTTCTGCATTGTGCAGACAGGTTTGTAATCATTGGGAAGGCGAGAAGCGCGTTTCAACCGGCTCTGGAATACCTGTCCTTCCCGATACACGCGCTTCGCACCGATCAGCCTACAGG
>DAOPYU010000208.1:0-7916 GCA_035353095.1 Candidatus Sumerlaeota bacterium
CCGGCATATGCTGGACAATCAGGATGGGCGGCGTTTCCCGTGGGAGCTGTTCCAGAACGACGCGCAAGGCCTCGGTTCCGCCGGTCGAGGCGCCGATGACGATGACCTTGTGCTGGTTGCGGCGCAGTTCCGGCGGTGGCGTCAGCACTTTGGCCCGGGCGTAGCCGGTTCCCCGGATATGGGCCAGGCTGGTTGCGGTGACCCCCAGGGGGCGTCCCTTGGCGTCTGTCATTGGGGTTTTTTTGGGGACAAACCGCCGGATTCGGGCGCGTGAGGCGGCTTTGATTTTGTCAATGAGGGCGATGGAGACTTCATGCAGGCCGTCGGTCTGGGTACTCGATGGTTTGCCCACCACATCCACCGCGCCCAGTTCTATGGCGCGCATGGTCAGGTCGGCGCGCTCGCGCGTCAGGCTGCTGCACATGACGACGGGCAGGGGCATATGGGTCATGATCTTTTCCAGGAAGGTCAGACCGTCCATGCGGGGCATTTCGATGTCGAGGATGACTACATCGGGTTTCAGTTGTACGATCTTTTCCCGCGCATCGTACGGGTCGGCTGCCGAGGCGATCACATTGATTTCGGGGTCTTGTGACAGAAGTTTTGTCAGGACGCTGCGCACAACGACCGAGTCATCTACCAGGAGGACGCGAATGGGATTGGATATCATATCAGATGCCTTCTCCGGGCGGAGGAGTGGTGCTTTCTCCCAGGATCAAGGATGAATGTAGATTGTCGGTTTGACAAATCGAAACGGGGTGTTGATGGAATTCAAACTTTCACTGTGTCCGATGAGGAGGTAACCGCCGGGATGCAGGTATTTGTAGAACTTGTTGACGAGTTCTTCCTGGGTTTTCCGGTCGAAGTAAATCATCACATTGCGGCAGAAGATCACGTCGAACTTGCCGGAAAAGGGGAACTTCGGGTCCATCAGATTCAGCCGGCGAAAGGTGACCATCTGCCGGATGGCCGGTTTGACCCGGTAATAGATGCCCTTGGGGGTGGTTTCCTTGGCAAACCCTTCGTGGCGCAATTTCGCCGGGACGGGGTGAACGCGCGCTTCCTCGTAGAGCCCTTCGGCCGCATGTTGCAGGACGCCGGTGGAAATGTCGGAGGCCAGGATCTTGGCGTCCCAGTTGTTGGGGCTGCCCGCCAGCGCCTCACGCAATACCAGAGCCAGCGTGTACGGTTCTTCGCCCGAGGAACAACCCGCGCTCCAGATGCGCAGGCGGTAGGAACCGGTGCGTTTGGCCTGGTCGATCAGGGCGGGGAAAACCGTCTCGGACAGGAACTGAAAGTGTTGATTTTCCCGGAAGAAGTCCGTCTTGTTGGTCGAGATCGCGTCGAGCATCAACGTGAGTTCCTGACCTTGCGGATCGGCTTCCGAAATGACCTGATAGTACTCCTCAAAACTGTTCAAATGCAGGGTACGGATGCGTTTCAGGAGGCGGGAACGCACCAGTTCCCGCTTGGAATCGCCCAGAGAGATTCCCGCGTTCTCATACACCAATTGGCAGAACCGGTAATAGAGACGGTCTGACAATTCGATATTGGTCAGCAGGTGACTCACTCGAATTCTCCTCCCGTATTGACCAGGGGATCCAGAAGGGCCGCACTATTCAACAACAGGATGACCCGTCCCTTGGTCTTGCCCATTCCCAGCAGATACGAAGTCAGTTGGGGGTCCGCAAAACGGGGCGGGGGCTCGATCGCCTGCTCGTCGAGGTCGGTGACCTCATCCACCTGATCCACAATGACTCCCGTGACCGTGGCGCCCGTGTCAATGATGATGATGCAGGTCTCTTCCTGATAGGCTTTCTCGACCATCCCGAGTTTCAGGCGCAAATCTATGACGGCAATGACCTGGCCGCGCAGGTTGATGGCGCCCTTGAGACAGCGATCTGTATCGGGCACATGAGTGATGCTCTGCATTCCGATGATTTCCCGAACCTTGAGGATTTCAACACCGTAGCATTCCTCA
This sequence comes from Candidatus Sumerlaeota bacterium, assembly GCA_035353095.1. Classification (GTDB taxonomy): domain Bacteria; phylum Sumerlaeota; class Sumerlaeia; order UBA8349; family UBA8349; genus DAOPYU01. The sequence continues at coordinate 1,982 of DAOPYU010000208.1, forward strand.
TTCAGGATAAAGGTCAGGTACCGGCCCGCCAGTTTATTCCGTTCGGTCTGCCCTGCCGGGGTGTGGTTCTGCGTTTCCATGCGCATTGTCCTCTCTTGCCTGTCTGCATCTGCCGGTGCGGGAAATCGCGGGCTCTTTTACGACTCCAGTGCCCGTTTGATGACGCCATCCACGTCGAGGATCAGGCCCACGCGCCCGTTGCCCAGAATGGTGGCGCCCGTTATACCCCGCACGTCGCGGAACTGATCGCCCAGGTTTTTGATCACAATCTGCTGCTGGCCGACCAATTCATCTACCATCACGCAGGCACGCCGTCCCACATTTTCCACGATGACGACCAGCGCTTTGGTCGGGTCGGTCGTTTTCGGCTCAATGTGCCAGAGCTGGTAAAGCCGCAAAAGGGGGATCAGACTGCCGCGCACATTGACCAGTTCTCCCTGTTCCGTCACCGTCGAGAAATCTTCCGGACGGGGGCGGAACGATTCCTGAATCGAAATCGTGGGGATGATGTACTGTTCTTCCCCCACTTGGACCACCATGCCGTCAATGATGGCGAGAGTCAAAGGCAGGCTGATGGTGATGGTGGTTCCCTGGCCTTCCTCGGAACTGACCTCGATGCTTCCCCGTAACTTTTCAATGTTGCGCCGTACCACATCCATGCCCACGCCGCGTCCGGAAATGTCGGTCACCACCGCGGCGGTCGAGAAGCCCGGCGCAAAGATCAACTGGAAAATCTCCTGATCCGAGGGGGTGGCGTCGGGTCGCAGCAGGCCGTTCTCGATGGCCTTGGCCAGAATACGCTTGCGGTTCAACCCTTCTCCGTCGTCCTTCACGCGAATCTTGATCCGATCGCCCTGATAGAAAGCGTCCAGGTTGATGGTTCCGGTTTCCGGCTTGCCTTTGGCCAGGCGCTCCGCGGGACTCGATATTCCGTGGTCCACGGCGTTTCGCAACATGTGGACCAGCGGGTCGCCGATCTGCTCGACCACGGTTTTATCCAGTTCGACATCTTCGCCCGTCATGACCAGGTTGACTTTTTTGTTCATCTTCGAGCTGGCGTCGCGAACCAGGCGGGTCATTTTCTGGAAGGTCTGGCGGATGGGCATCATCCGCAAAGCCATCGAACGGTCCTGCAACTCCTTGGTGATCTTGCTGAGCTGCGAGAGGTTGCGCTCGAGCATCTGGTCGATACCGACCTGTTTCAAGGCCATCTGAACCACTTGCGATTCGATGATGACCAGTTCGCCGACCAGGTTGACCAGATGATCAATCTTCTCCGTATCCACTTTGATGGCTTTGGCGACTCCACCGATTGATGCCGGCGCGGTACTGCCAGTCGTCGCACGCTGTTGTTCCAGAGCCTTGTCCACTGTGGCTGTTGTGGTTATGCCCGTCTTGGACAAAACTTCTCCCAGAGGCGCTCCCTGCAGTTCCAGAGCCGACTCCAGCTGCTCCTGAGTAATGTCCCCATTCTTGACCAGAATTTCTCCCAACCGGCGTGGAACTTCGGGGGCGGACTCCTGATTCGGGTTTTCCAGGAAACTTTTTATCCGGCGGCGAATAGGACCAAACACGACCAGAGGCAGGTTCTCTGAGACCTGTTGCCGACTTTCATTTTTAGCTTCCAGGACCAGATTGAGGTTTCCAATCATCTGTTTGAGCGCGTCAACAGACGCCAGGCAGAGTTCAATGGCTCGATTCGATACCGGAATCTGTTTGTTGCGCAAACGGTCGAGCAGTGTTTCCGTGTCGTGGGCCAGTCCGCTGATGCCTGTCAGATAGAGAAAACCGGCATCTCCCTTGATGGAGTGGATGGCGCGGAAGATACCGTTGATCAGTTCCGCATTGTCCGGGGTTTGTTCCAGACTGAGAATCTGTTCTTCGATCGTCTCGGTATGTTCGTTGCATTGCAGCACAAAACGTTTGAGCAACTCGATGTCGTCCGGATCTCCCAGGGAGTTTGGGATTCCCCGCGACGCATAGTTTTCATCCGACAGATCCCCCTCTTCCTCAACCGGCTTGGGGGGGGAGGCGGGGGGGGGCGTCGTCGCCGCTGTGGGACGAGCAGGCGGGGACGCAGCCGCGCGTCCTTCGATAACGCGGTGCAGTTCTTCGCGGATAGCGGCAAAAACCACCGGTTTGACCTGGACCGCGGTTGGGTCGGGGGCGTCGCAGACCTGCACCAGGTTGGCCACCATGTGCTTGAGGGCGTCCACCGACCGCAGGCAGACTTCTACGACCTGATTGGTAATATCAATTTCTTCCTTCCGGCATTTGTCCAGGAGAGTTTCCGTGTCGTGCGCCAACACGTTGATCCCCTTTAGCGACAGGAACCCCGCGCCCCCCTTCATCGAGTGAATGGGACGGAAAATCGCGTTGATGAGATCAATGTCGTGGGGATCGCGCTCGATCGTCAGGATGTTCTCTTCAATGTTTTCGAGGTGTTCATTGCATTCAAAGGCGAATTCTTTGTAAAGATCCAGGTCATCCAGATTTTCCGGCAACCCGGTCGAGGCTTTGGTTTCGTCCAGGACTTCGCCCGTGAAACTTTCCATTTCCGCTTCGTCCACCGGTTCGGCTGGGGGAGGGGCAGAGGGTTCCTCCTCGGCTACGAGAATGGCCGGGGACTCGAGTTCAACTGGAACAGCCCGGGAAGTTTCCATTTCAATTGTCGAAACACCTGTGGAGCCCGGAACCGACTCGGGAGATTCCACAAACACGGAAGCGGTTCGGGCGTTTGTGTCCGGCATTTCCACAACGGGAACCTCCAGAATTGCAAACAGTTTCTCGATGATGGCCTGGGTCTGGGGAGTCGCCGGTTGATGGGCCCCGTGGGCCTGTTCAATCTGGCATCGAAGCACGGAGATGGAGTCCCGGATGACCTTGAAGATGGCCGCCGGATCGTTGTAGCGCTCACACAGCACTCCCGAGAGCAGTTCTGTCAGGGCAAAGGTGATCTGGAAAGCCGCTTTTTCACGGCATTGAAGCGCGGCGGTCTGGATACTTTCGAAGCGCTCCATGAGGGCAACCAGCCCGGGCAAGTCGCGGTTGTCCTCATCCAGTGTCATTAAATCGGCGCCGATCTGGTCCAGCAGGGGATCGGTCTGGGAGCGGAACTCCGCGAAGGAAAGAGGCGCAGGAGAGGCGGCAGAAGGGCTTGCCGGCGCCGGGACGCTTGCTGTGGGCAATTCCGGGACAGTTTTTCCCAGATACCCGTACAAAACTTCCAGTGTTGCGCGGACCTCGCCGGCATGGGGTTCGTGGGGGAGGGGCTGAAGGCAGGTGGCAAAGGCCGGAAGCGCCGATTGGATGGAAAGGATGACCGGCGTCGGTTCCTTGAATCGGTCACAAAGAATTTCCGAGAGAAGATCCGACATGACCTGGGCGAAGTAGAAGACCAGCAGGGCGTCGTGTGTCTGGGCCTGCTCCTTGAGGGTATCCAGAGGATCAATCAAAGCCACCAGTTCTGTCAGATCGGCGGTCCGGGCATCCAATTGCCGCAAGCCGGATTCGATTTGATTGAAGAGAGGTTGGGCCGAGTCGAGGAAATTCGAATAATCTGCAGGATTGGCTGACGCCATGGCTTTGGTACTCCCTGTGTGAGACGGTCAAGACGGTTGGAACGAAACGATCCCATGCCTAAGAATACTTTCGGCAGATCGTGGAGCAACCTTAAGGCCAAAGCCGTTTTTTTAGCCAGATATTTTCGCCAATTTCTCGGACGCCCTTGAACGGGCGGGTGGTTCTGCGGGAAGGATAAGAAAGGCATCAAAATTTTGACGTTTCTCCTTGCAATTACCCCGCGGCAGAGGGTATAAAAAAGTGCCAATAGTTTGGCGAAGCAACCCGGCCGACCGGGGGGGGGCAGAGGGCTTCGGGTCGGGGTTGTGGTCTGGAATTCCCCGATTCGACTATAGTTACAACACGGTGTCAAAGATTGGACAAGCGCAATGGCCGTCATTCGGACAAAACGGGTGCTGGTTGTGGATGATCAACCTCAGGCGTGTGAATTATTGGCGCGTCTGCTGCGGGCGGAAGACTGTGAGGTTACCGCGGCCTGCAGTACTCAGGAAGCGCAACGCCTGTTACTGGAAAACGATTTTCTGGTCTGTTTTGTCAATCTGCACCTGACGGGGGGGGACGGACTGGAAGTGTTGCGCTTCTGCCATCGGGAAAGCGTCAATGTGCCTGCGATCCTGTTGACGTCGCATGCCTGTGCCGAATCGGCCATTCAGGCCTTGCGCATGGGGGCCGCTGATTACTTGACCAAGCCCCTGCATGCCGATGAGGTTCGCGCCGCCCTGCAGCGGGTCGTGGAAGCGCGTCTGGCGCTGGAGGCGGAACCGGCCGGGTCGGTTGAACCGGTGGAAGAAGCCCTGCCGGACGACCGCCGGACCAGCAAACGGCTGGTGGGTAAAAGCCGCCGGATGCAGGTGTTGCGCGACCTGATTCAGACGGTTGCCGCCAGTTCGAGCACGGTTTTGATTCGAGGCGAGAGCGGGACGGGCAAGGAACTGATTGCGCAGGCGCTGCACCATTTGAGTCCGCGCGCACGCAAACCCCTGATTCCGGTGAACTGTGGCGCCATTCCGGAGGATCTGCTCGAGAGTGAATTGTTCGGGCATGTGCGGGGTTCCTTCACGGGGGCGATCAGTGACCGTCCCGGGCGGTTTGTGCTGGCCAACGGGGGGACCATTTTCCTGGATGAAATCGGGGATATGAGCCCGAAATTGCAGGTGAAGGTCTTGCGGGTGCTGCAGGAGCAGGAACTCGAGCCGGTTGGCGGGGCCGAAATCATCCGGGTGGACGTGCGGGTGGTGGCCGCGACCAATGTGGATCTGGAACATGCGGTGGAAACCCGTCGTTTCCGAGAAGATCTGTATTACCGTCTGAATGTCATCCCCATTGAAGCGCCGCCTCTGCGTGAGCATATCGAGGATTTGCCCCTTCTGGCGCGTCATTTTCTCAAGGCTTTCAATAAGAGACAGCCCCGGCATGTGGAAGACTTTTCCGCCGAGGTGCTCGAGGCGTTGAAACGGTACCCCTGGCCGGGAAACGTACGGGAACTGGAAAATCTTGTGGAGCGCATGACGATTCTGGCACGAGGGAGCATGGTGGAAATGGACGACCTGCCCGAGCGGTTTCGTTCGCGGCCTGCGACCGCTGTTTCCCGGGGGGACATGCAGGCCCGGTTCGTTCCGGTGTCGCATCGGTTCGAGGCGTCCGGTCCGAGCGAGGCGGCGGCCCTGTTCGCCGCCGCGTCCGGGAATCGAATTGTCCCGGCGGTCGCCACCTATGGGGAAACACCCCCCTCGGGGGCGTTTGCGCCGTCGTTGCCGAGTCCGGTTTCGGGAATTCCCTATCCGTTTTATCACCCGTCGGCCGCTTCGCCGGGCACCCGTGCCCAGGAGGGAGTCACCGTGGAAGAACGGTTTTCGATGAATACCGCTCCGCATTCGCTTCCCTATGCGGCTGCCGGTTTTCCCGAGGCGGGGGGAGTTCCACCGGTTTTCGGAGGGGCGGAACAGGCGGGTTCCGTCTTGCCGTTGTCCATCGCCGCCGGTTCTCCGGTGGATCTGGGCGATCTGGTGGACGAATATGAGCGCCGCCTCATCGTGGATGCCTTGGAGAAGAGTAACGGGGTCAAGAGCCGTGCGGCAAAAATTCTCGGCATCAAACGCACTACGCTGGTGGAAAAGATGAAGAAAAAGAATATTGCGTTTGAGAAGAAATAGAAAGATTTCGGGAGAAGCAACCGGCAGAAAATGAAACGCCGGATTTTCGGTCCTTTTCAGGTTCCCGAGAATCCGGCGTTCTCTTTAGAGGTCACGTCAGGCGGGCAGGATCATAACATTTTTCAGATACGATCGAATCATCCTTGAAAACCGCAGTTGAACATTCCAGCCACGGCTTTCCTTTCAGGCGGGCGAGACGC
>DAOPYU010000209.1:0-3342 GCA_035353095.1 Candidatus Sumerlaeota bacterium
GGAAGCGGGACCCGAGAGCGCGATCCGGGAGGCGATTAGAACCGGTAGTGGGCGAAAGCCTTGTTGGCTTCGGCCATACGGTGGGTCTCTTCACGCTTGCGCATGGCAGCACCGGTCTTGTTGTAGGCGTCGAGGAGTTCGTTCGAGAGGCGCTCGCCCATCGTTTTCTCCCCGCGGCTGCGGGCGGCATCCAGCACCCAGCGGAAGGCGAGGGCCTGACGACGGCTCGGAGCGACTTCGACGGGGATCTGGTAGTTGGCGCCACCGACACGGCGGCTCTTGACTTCGAGGATGGGTTTGACATTCTCGAGGGCCTGGTTGAAGACCTCGAACGGATCCACCTCGGTCAGACGCGTGGAGATACGATCCAGCGCGCCATAGAAGACGCCTTCGGCAATGCTTTTCTTGCCACGCGACATGATGCAGTTGATAAACTTGGCGACCGTCACGCTGTTGAAGCGCTTGTCGGGAAGGATCTCACGCGACTCGGCTTTTCTTTTCCGGCTCAAGTTACTCTCTCCTTTTTCGGGCGTCTTCGCGACGCCTTTGCAGAAACATATTCGTCAACGGACGTTGTCACGGAGGACACAGAACGCCCGGGATGATCGCACTCCACGGCTTATACAGCCTGGATCGAAACGCCTGAGAAGGCGTGGTTATTTCTTGCCGCCCTTTTTGGCAGGAGCCGCCGCCTGACCGCCCTTGGGGCGTTTGGCGCCGTACTTGGAACGACCCTGCTTACGCGCGTTGACACCCTGCGTGTCGAGCACGCCACGCACAATGTGATAGCGCACGCCGGGAAGGTCCTTGACACGGCCTCCACGCACGAGCACGATCGAGTGTTCGTTGAGGTTGTGGCCTTCACCGGGGATATAGGCCGTCACTTCGATGCCATTGGTGAGGCGCACACGAGCGACCTTCCGGAGGGCCGAGTTGGGCTTTTTCGGGGAGGTCGTGCTGACGCGTGTACACACGCCGCGGCGCTGGGGACAGTTCATCAGCGCGGGGACATTGGATTTCGTCACAACTTTGCGACGCGGTTTGCGGATCAATTGGTTTGTTGTCGGCATTTTGTTCCATTTCCTTTTGTTCTAGCCGCGCCTTCCGACCTCAATAGGCGTGGAGCATCGTAATGTATCTATCCCTTGGGAGTCTGTCAAGAGGAATTGCATGGCTTTTTCATTTCTTTTCGGTCCGGGAGGTTCCGAGTGGGACACCGCTGCCCACCTGGGGGTTCCGGGAGCCATCCGGAGCCTTCGTCCAAACGAGAATTCAGATTTATACAGGATTCATTTCAGAAAAGATAGAGACTTTATTGAGAATATCGAGAAATGCCAAGTAGAAAAACTTGTCTTTGGCGGTCGGTTTCCCTATAATAAGTGCAGCTACTTCGTTTGCCTGTCTGGAACTCCTCTGGCGCGTGCGGGTTTTTGCCGCGGCGGTGTCCGTGGCCTTTTGGATGGACTCGAATGTGTACAATATTGTTCCGGAAGAAGATTTTCCCATGAAACGTACGGGAAACACCCACAAACAAGCACCCTCCGAATTTTCCATCCTGCTCATCCGCCCCTCCAAGTACGACGACGAGGGGTATGTGATCCGGTACTTCCGGGGGGTTTTGCCCAGCAATACGATTGCCGTGCTCAGCGCGCTGAGTCAGCAGGTTTTCGATTCGGGTCGCTTCGGCCCCGGCGTCGCCTCCCGTGTTGTCGTTCTGGACGATACCGTTCAGGGGATTGACGAGCGGCGGCTGGCGCGGCGCTACCTGGGGGCGAACCGGCGGGCGCTGGTGGTTCTGGCCGGGGTCCAGTCGAACCAGTTTCCGCGCGCATCCGATCTGGCCGTGCGGTTCAAGACCGCCGGATTCGAGGTCATGATGGGGGGATTCCATGTCAGCGGGGCGATTGCTCTCTCCCCCACGATGCCCCCGGAGTGTCAGGCGCTGCTGGACCGGGGCATCACCCTCGTCAAGGGGGAAGTCGAGGACGTCTGGGGCGACCTGCTCGACGATGCGTGGCGGGGCGAACTCTTGCCCTTGTATGAGATTCGGAGTTCTCCCGATATCAGCCATGCGCCCACGCCCGAGGTGAACTTGAAGTACCAGCGCCGGTTCGTTTATCCCTTCATGGCCACGATGGACACCAGCCGCGGGTGCCCCTTCAACTGTTCGTTCTGTACGATTATCCATGTCCAGGGGCGTCAGATGCGGTGCCGTTCCGTCGAGGCGATTCTGCGGCGCGTCGAGGAAAATTACCAGCGCTCGAAAATTGATTTCTATTTCTTCACGGACGACAACTTTTCGAGGAACCGGCACTGGGAGGGGATCTTCGACGGGCTGTCGGCGCTGCGCGAAGAAAAGGGGATTGTGGTCAGTTTCATGATGCAGGTGGACACGCAGGCGTGGAAAATCCCCGGATTTGTCGCGAAAGCGGCCCGTGCCGGGTGTACGCAGATCTACCTGGGGATCGAGTCGCTGAATCCCGACAACCTCGCAGCCATCAACAAGAAACAAAACGTGGTGGACGAGATGGGGGCGATGGTGCAGGCCTGGCACGAGGCCGGGTGCGCCTGCCATGCCAGCTATATTGTGGGGTTCCCCTACGACTCGCCCGAGTCGGTGGCCCGCGATGTGGAGCTGCTCAAAAGCCAGGGGTTCGACCAGTGTTCCTTCTTCATGCTGACGTCCCTGCCGGGGTCGGCCGATCATGCGCGGATGATGGCGGAGGGGGTTTACCTGGACCCCGACTACAACCGGTACGACTCGATGCACGAGACGTTCCAACTGCCGCACTTCAACCCGGGGGAATGGGTGCAGTCCTATCGCGACTCGTGGGAAAGTTTCTTCAACCCCACTCACATGCGCGACGTTTTGAATCGGTGCAACCCGAACACCTACTGGGGCATCTTCAAGAATTACATGTGGTACCGCAATGCCATGTTCGAGGGGATTCACCCGATGATCTCCGGGTTCTGGCGGCGTAAGCCGCGCGAGGACAAGCGTCCCGGATATGCGGTCGAGAACCCGGTCCGCCATTTTCTCCGGCGGTTCTCGGAAGGATTCCAGACCGTGAAGTTCTGGGGCAAGTTGTTTCTCGAACTTCAGGATCTCTGGCTCCAGACACGTATCCACACCGATTCGCCGTGGGTGTACCTGCTCGCCTGGCGCGACCGTTTTGGGGAAAATCTGAGCGAGTGGCCCGACGCCGTGCGCGTGCGGGCCCGGCAGATGTGGCATTCCCTGGGAGAAAGGGGCGGTTGGGCGAAGGAGTGGTGGCACGTCCTTGAAAACCGGGGCGCTCAGGCCCGTGAGGTGTGGCGCCTGATCGAGGAACAGGCCGCCCG
>DAOPYU010000209.1:3442-7913 GCA_035353095.1 Candidatus Sumerlaeota bacterium
CGCCTGTCGCTCGAAATGCCGCGGATTGGAGTGAACGTCCTGCGCGAGGCCCGTCTGTCGGCAACGTTTCTGGTCTATTTCCTCCACGAACTGACCTGCGACTGAGAGAGAATTCGCTCCTGAATTCGAATCGAAAGAGGGGGGGGCTCGGCCTGAAAGAAACGAGGGCCTCCCCCCCTTTTTTCATGTCCCAGCCCCTCCCTTCCCTGAGAGTCCCCCCTTTTCAGGTTGCTTTCCTCTGCGCAGAATGCTCCTATTGGCCGTACAGGGGGGAAAAAAACATGCCCAGAATACTCTTCGCTTTCTGCCTGATCGGAGCCCTGGCAACCGTCCGGCAAGATTCGTGGGCGAACGGCCCAGAGGAAAAGATCGACCGGCAGGCGCTCGTCACGCGTCACAACATCGAGTGGAACGACCTGCAGGGACAAATCCCCCTCGGCAACGGCGAGTTCTGCTTCAACGCCGACGCCACCGGTTTGCAGACGTTCGGTGGGAACACGATGGCCCACTGGGGCTGGCATTCCTTTCCCCTGCCGAATGGTTGGACGCCCGATCGCGTTCCGCCGACCGGGACCTTTCAGAAAGGGCGTCTGACCGAAGGGGACAACTTTCCCGCCGGTACGGAGTCGCTGCGCACCTGGATGTTCGACAATCCGCACCTGATGAACCTGGCGCGTTTCCGTCTCAACAGAACACGCGGACCAGAACTGGCTCCCGGCGACATCACCGCCATTTCCCGCAAACTGGACCTCTGGTCCGGTGTGCAGACCACGCAATTCCAACTGGACGGTCAGCCGGTGCGAGTCGAAACGTGCGTACACCCGACCCTGGATGCCGTGGCGGTCCGGATCGAATCGTCCCTCCTGAAACAGGGTGACCTGGAGGTGACCCTGGACTTCCCCTATCCCAATCTGCAAAACGGAACGTGGGTGGGTGACTTCGACAACGACAAGGCTCACACCCCCCAATTGACTCGCCAGACCGGCAACCGAGCCGATTTCCAGCGGCAGGTGGATGCGACGCGTTATTCCGCCAGCCTGGCCTGGTCGCCCGCCGGCGATCTCAAGCAACCCACAGGGGAAAGTCACACAACGGCAAAACTGGAAATCCGCAAAGCGGAATACGGCTCAGGCGAAAAATGGGCGGATGTCACCGGGAAGGTCGCGGCCTGCGTCAAAGACAACCGCGTCTCGTTGCCGGTCAATTTTCAATCCCTGGCCGCCGATCCGGCTCCGGGCCAGGCCAAGGGCCTGCGGGTGGTCTATGCGCTCGATGGCGTCGAAAATCGTATCGAGATCCCGGACAACAAAACCCTTCGCCTTCCAATCGAGGCGGGACGACACGCGTATCGCCTTCAGGCGTCCAACACGGAGACGCTCGAATTCGTCTGCGCCTTCAGCGCGTCGGACCGGTCGCCCGAGTTGCCTCCCTTCAGTGAAGCCCGCCGTGCCTGCGCTGAGCGGTGGCAATCGTTCTGGAAAACCGGCGGGGCGATTGATCTTTCGGGCAGTCAAGACCCGCGCTGGCGCGAACTCGAGCGGCGCGTCGTGCTTTCGCAATACCACCTGGCGGCCCAATCCGCCGGCAGTTACCCTTCCGCCGAGATCGGCTTGATGGGGCTCGACCCCTGGCGAAGCCAGTTCCACATGGAAATGACCTGGTGGCACCTGGCGCATTACGCTCTCTGGGACCGCTGGCCGCTGGCGGACAAAGCGCTCGGTTGCTATCAGCGCTTCCTGCCCGTCTCCCGGCAGTTGGCCGCCCAACTCGGGTACGCAGGCGCCAAGTGGCCCAAATCGGTCGGACCGGAAGGGCGCAGCGCCCCCTGGGTGGGAAATCAGGTTCTGCTCTGGAAACAGCCCCATCCCCTCTTCTTCGCCGAACTGGAATACCGCCTGCGCCCGACACGCGCCACCCTGGAAAAATGGGCCGAAATCGTCCACGAAACCGCCACGCACATGGCCGACTATCCCACGCGCGACGAAAAGACCGGCCGTTACTCGCTGGCCCCGGCCATGCCCCCCTGCGAGCAGGGGATCACGCGCGACACGGTGTTCGACCTGGCCTACTGGCGCTGGGGACTCGACGAGGCCCAACGCTGGCGCGAGCGAATGGGATTGCCCCGGGAACCGAAGTGGGACGAGGTCCGGCGGAACCTCGCGCCCCTGCCGGAAAAAGAGGGCGTGTTCGTTCACTCCGCCGAGTGGGACGACACCTACACGAAACGGGCGTGGGAACATCCGGACCCGATCGGGGTGCTCGGCATGCTGCCCCCTCTCGAAGGCGTGGACCGGGAAACCGCCCACCGCACGCTCCTGAAAATCTGGGAAACGTGGGATTGGAAACGCTGCTGGGGGTGGGATTTCCCCTGGGTGGCGATGGCGGCGGCTCGAATGGGAGAACCGCGGATGGCGGTCGAAGCGTTGCTCAAGGAGGCCGGTGATCGGAATCAGTACGATCAAGTCGGTATCAACACCGGCGGCCCCTGTCCGTACCTCCCCGGGAACGGAGGCCTCCTTTACGCGGTCGCCATGATGGCCGCCGGGTGGGACGGGGCGCCGCAGAAACACGCCCCCGGCTTCCCGGATGATGGCTCCTGGGTCGTCAAGTGGGAAGGATTGAAAGTCGCCCCCTGATTGCAGCATCCCAAACAGGGGACCGCGTCACCCGAGAAACGCGAGACACCCAGGCGTCCCGCCGAAAAAAAGCGGGCAACTCCGAATTTCCCAAGGCACTGGAACCTCGTCTGCCATATTTTTGCATTCGTCCTTCCATTGCCTTCTGGGTTGTGATATGTCAGTGCCCATGAAAATTGCCCTTATCACTCTCGGATGCGACAAAAATACCGTGGACACGGAATATCTGGCCGGGGTTCTGACCGCTCGGGGCCATGAAGTGGCCGTCGAGGGCGAACAGCGCGCGCTCGATGTGGCCGTGCTTTTCACCTGCGGCTTCATCGAATCGGCCCGCGAAGAATCGCTCGATGCCACCTGGCAGTTCTGCGAAGCGCGCGATCGCGTCGGCAACCCGCGCCGGGTGATTCTGGCGGGGTGCCTGGGCCAGCGCGTGGGCGAGTCGGACCAGGAAGAGTACGAGGATTTCCCCCCCGTGGACGCCATTGCCGGAGTGGGACACCCCGAAACGCTGGCCGATCTGGTCGAGACAGTGGCCACCTCCGGAGAGGGGGAGGTGACGTTCCCGGTCATCCCGCCCCCCCGGATGACCCTGGATCACCCGATCCCGCGTCTGCGCCTCGACCACTCCCCCGCCGCCTACCTGAAGATCGCCGACGGGTGCAACCACACCTGTTCCTTCTGCGCCATCCCGTCCATGAAGGGCCCCTACGTCAGTGTCCCCCGGGAAATCGTGCTGGAAGAGGCCCGGGCGCTTCTGGATTCCGGAGCGAAGGAATTGGACCTGGTGGCGCAGGACCTGGCGCCCTACGGACGCGACCTGTATGGCGAGGCGTACGGTCTGCCGGACCTCCTCGAGGCGCTCTGCCGACTCGAGGGCGACTTCCGCATCCGCCTGCTTTACCTCTACCCGGCGGGATTGACGGAGCGGTTCCTCGAGGTCTTCGCCCGCGAGGAAAAGATCTGCAAGTACCTGGACATCCCGCTCCAGCATCTCGACCTGAACGTGTTGCGGGCCATGCGGCGGCCCGACGCCGGAGGCGGAATCGCCGAGCGCATCGAACGAGTCCGTCAGGCGGCGCCCGAGGTGGCGATCCGGACCACCATGATTGTGGGATTTCCGGGCGAGACCTCGCAGGCGTTCAAGAATCTGTTGCGGGAGGTGGAAACCATCCGTTTCGACTGGCTGGGGGCGTTCTGTTTCTCTCCCGAGGAAGGAACCCCCGCCGCCGAGATGGAAGATCAGGTTCCCTCCCGGGCCGCCGAACGTCGGTTGGACCGCCTGATGCGTCTTCAAGCCGAGATCACCGCCGACGGACTGACCGAGTGGGTCGGGCGGCGCCTGCGCGTGCTGGTTGAAACGGTTTCCCCCGAGGAGGAGGAAGCGCGGGGCCGTTCGTACCGCGAAGCGCCCGAGGTGGACGGCGAGGTGATCCTGAAACGCCAGGAGGGCGATCCGGCCGACTGGCTCGAGCGCCTGCATCCCGGTGACTTCGTCGAGGTGGAGGTCACCGACTCGGACACCTACGACCTGATCGGGCGGGTGGTGTGGGAATCGTCCGCGGGAAAAGATTGAAACGACATCCCCCGACGTATCCGGAATTCCCGGTCCTGTTCCAAATCCTCTCCGACCCTCTCCCGACAATCGAGAGTAATTGCCAGAAAGAATCTTCATTATTCGACTGTCGGTTTTTACAACGAGTCGTTCCGTCCCGGAGGGACGACTGAAAAACCGGGAGGAACCGACAACCGTCTCTCCGGGACGGGAAAAAGGGAAGATCCCGAAGGGGCTGTATCAGTATTCAGATTACTTTAACATTTTTCTTGACAATTATGTA
>DAOPYU010000210.1:0-7885 GCA_035353095.1 Candidatus Sumerlaeota bacterium
TGAGACGTCACGGAACGGGTCGCTTCCACCATCCGTTTCGGATCCTCGGTACTTTCCGGACTGTCACCCAACGTATGGACCTCGAACTTCCCTTCCCCGAGGAACGCAAGGGGCAGTTTGAGCGCTCGGGCCGTTTCATCGTTCAAAACACCCAGCCACCAGTCCTTGCCGGAGCGCCGAAGCACCGCGACATAGCGCCCGATCTCCCCCAGGGGGACCCGCGTCTCATCCCACACCGTCGGGACCGACTTGAGGAACCACAGGCACTCGGGCGCCTCGCGGTAATGCGCGGGGGTATCCGACAGACACAACAGCGGCGACTCATACGCCACCAGCTGAGCCAGCTGGTGCGCGCGCGTTCCCTGGGTGAGCAGGGGACGCTGGGCCTTGAACTTGTCGGGCGCGACCACATTCATCCACCCCGGCGTCAAGTCGCCCGGCCCGATCGCCATGCGCGTGAAAACCTGAGTCACCTGAGACGATGGCGTGATGCGCCCGTCGCCGATCAGGTTCTCCTCGATTCCGGCGATCCCTTCCTGGGTGATGAAGTTCGGATAGGTCCGGGCCAACCCGTTGGGCAGGTACATTCCGTGAAAGTTGATCAGGATCTTGTTCTGCGCGGCGGCTTTCAACACCCGTTCGACCCAACAGACCATCTCCTGGTCGTACCGGTTCAAGAAGTCGATCTTCAGCCCCTTGATGTCCCACTCCCGGAACTCTTCCATCGCCTTTTCGATACCGAACTTGTCCAGGTCCGACCAGTTGAGCCAGAGCCACAACCCGACCTTACGCTTCTTTGTCTCCTTCTGAATCGTTTTGAGATCCACCACCCCGTCGGGCGTAGTGATTTTGCCCGAACCGCCCTGATACCACCCGTCATCCACCAGATGGTACCTGAACCCCATTTCCTGGGCAAACTTCACACACTCCCTGTTCAGTTCGGTGTCCCCGGCTCGCTTGCCGTTCCCCACCGCCGCCAGCCAGTCCCACGTCGTCACCCCCGGCTTGATCCAGGAAGTATCCTCAACCGTACTGGGGCGGCTCAGGTTTTTCACCAGATTGGAACAGATGAAGTCCCCGGGATTCTTCGAAACCATGATCAGACGCCACGGAGACATCCGCGGCCCCCGACTCACCACCACCCCCTTTCCATCGAGCCGGGGCGAAAGCATCGCCTGAAAGACCGGCGCCGCCCCCGTCGAAGCGATCACACTGAAACTCGCCTTGCCCTTCCCTTCCGTTTCATCCTCAATCCCGACGGTCGCGGTCAGACGCGTGTACGCTTTCCCCAGCGGCACGACAATCTGACTCGGCGCATGGGTTCCCAGACCGGAAGCAAACTCCTTTTTCCCCAGCCGGATCGGCTTCTGGTCCACACTCTGATTCATCTGCAGACGGCCCCACCCCTGAGTCCCTTCCAGTTTCAGACTCGAAAGCGCCACCTTCGTTCCATCTTCCTTCGTCAAACAGGCATCCGCCCAGGTGGTGTGGTCAAACGCCGTCTCCCCTTCACTATCCGTCTCAAGCACGATGGAATCGAGACCCGTCACATCCAGGTCGAGCGATTGGGGAACGTCTCCCCCCTTCAGCGCGTTCGTCGAGGTCAGAACCCGGCCGTCCGTACAGATGAACATCCCGGCCCAGTCGCTCACATCCGCCTCGTGGACCAGGGCATACGCGGCCGGCGTCTCGACCAGCAGGGGCAACCCCATGAAAGCGCCCGGCAGCAGTTTTTCGGCAGGCGTTTCGCGGTAGATATACTGCCAGTCGGTCGAAAACCCCTTTTCCCGTCCCGGCCAAGCCCGCTTCAACTCCGCAAACCGGAACTCGGTCTGGTCTTCCGTCAACGTGAACTCCTCCGGGTTGTTCGGCAGGAGATAGCGAATCCCCACCCCTTCGTCGTACACCCGCACCACCAGCCCGAACTCCGGCCCTTTCCCATCGCGCGACTTCAAATGAAAGGTCTGTTCGTTGTAACAATCCCGAACCAGGCGATTGCGCCCGAACGGGTCTTCCCAGACGGTGTCCTGACTCTGGACCACGCTGTTGACACACTCCACGTCCGCCCCCAGCTGGAGCCCGTCCTGAAACTGCAACCCAAGCCGGGAACGCTCCACCAGAGCCTTCTTGTCATAGAGAATGCTGTAGGCCAACGGCCCCTGCGCGTGGAGGGTCACCCGGATGTGCCCATCGGGCGACTGGACCCACAGATTGGAATCCCCCCCGGCATACGCCCCCACGCCCAATCCCCAGATCAGCCAGAATCCCAGCAAACACAGCGCCGTCCCAGCCATTCTTGCGCGGAAGAATACCGAACCGCCTCGTCTAGTCATCACTTTCCCTCCCCGAAATTCGGACTCGCGTTACCGCGTCACCATACCGTCTCGGGTGGATTTCAGGCAACTTTTTTCCAAAGCTCCCTGAAGAAACCGGAAAAAGTCCCGGCAACACACCATTTAACTTGAAATCTCTCCCCCGACCGCGCAACATACGGACGCAATAGCGCCTTTTGAGAAAGAGAGATGTGAATCCGTTCAGTGGCATCCACGTGCAAAAGCAGTCGGGGAAACACGTTGAATCCCGGGGTCATCCAAATTGCCGAGTGTTCGGCTCAATTTGAGGAGGATAGAGAGAATGAACCAGCTGAATCGCAGAAATTTTCTGAAAACCGGCGCGCTGGCTTCCGCGGCAGGATCCCTTCTGTTTCAGGGATACTCCAGCGCCCAAGCCGCCACCGAGGACCAACCGGTCGGCGCCAACGATGCGGTCCGTGTGGCCGTCGTCGGTTTCCGCGGCCAGGGAGCGGGCCATATTGACCGTTACCTGAAGATTCCCGGGGTTCGCCTCGTCGCCCTGTGCGACGCAGACGAAGACATCCTGGACAAGAAAGCAGCCGACCTGGACAAAAAAAACATCAAGGTCGAAAAGTACAAGGACATTCGGAAACTTCTCGAAAACAAGGACATTGACGCCATTTCCATCGCGACCCCGAACCACTGGCACGCCCTGATGGCCATCTGGGCCTGCCAGGCCGGCAAGGACGTCTATGTCGAGAAACCCTGTTCCCACAACGTGTGGGAAGGCCGCAAACTCGTCGAAGCGGCCCGGAAATACAAACGGATCGTCCAGATCGGGACCCAGCTGCGCTCCTCTCAGGGTTACATTCAGGGGATTCAGTGGATCAAGGAAGGCAACATCGGCAAGATCGTCTGCGCCCGCGGCCTCTGCTACAAATTCCGCGACAGCATCGGCAAGGTGAAGGGGCCGCAAAAACCGCCCGCCCGGCTTGACTACGACCTGTGGACGGGACCAGCGCCCCTCAAACCGCTCATGCGCAAGGAACTGCATTACGACTGGCACTGGGACTACGACACGGGCTGCGGCGATATCGGCAATCAGGGTATCCATCAGATGGATATCGCCCGCTGGGCACTGGGTTATGAAGATCTCTCACCGCGCGTCCTGAGTATCGGGGGACG
Organism: Candidatus Sumerlaeota bacterium; assembly: GCA_035353095.1. Classification (GTDB taxonomy): domain Bacteria; phylum Sumerlaeota; class Sumerlaeia; order UBA8349; family UBA8349; genus DAOPYU01. The sequence goes on from DAOPYU010000210.1 coordinate 3,480, forward strand.
TTTCGGATACCAGGACGACGCCAACACGGCCAATACCCAGATCGTCATCCACGACTATCCGATCCCGCTGATTTTCGAGGTCTATGGCCTGCCGATGAAGGCGGGCATGAAAGAAGTCACCCATTATAAAGGGGTGCGAACGGGCAACATCATCCATTGCGAGGGCGGCTACTTCAGCTGCGGCCACGACGGCAGCGGAAAAGCCTATGACAAGGACGGGAAAGTCATCAAGGAGTTCTCGGCCGAAGGCGTGGGCGCCCATCAGGACAATTTCATCGCGGCCGTGCGCAGCCGCAAGATCGAGGATCTGCACTCCGACATCGAGGGCGGACACATCTCGAGCGCCCTCTGCCACACGGCCAATGCCTCCTACCGTCTCGGCACGTTGACGGAAGAGAAAGACATCCGGGAAGCCATCAAGGACAAGGGCGATCTGGCGATCGAAACGTTTGAACGCTTCAAGGCCCATCTGGCCGCAAACAATGTGGACCTGGGCGTCAACCAGGCCACCTTGGGACCGTGGCTGAAGTTCGACACGAAAACCGAGCGATTCGACGGAAACGATCCGTACACGGACCTGGTGGCCAATGCCATGATCACCCGGAACTACCGCGAACCGTTTGTGGTTCCCGAAAAAGTGTGAGTCACAACGGTCATTCTCCGGGGAAAGTCCTTCCCGGGAACACCTCTTTTCGTTCCCCCTGTGGCGCGAGTCCACAGGGGGAACGAAATCATGTCATCCCAGAAAGATTGCGTGAAATCGTCTTCCCATGCCAGAAAACAACGCGCCAGCCGGCCCCTCCTGTTTCTATTCCGCCTTCGGGCTTCAAATTGCGTCGGTCTTCGCGATCCCGGAACTAACCCCTTCGGATGCCTCCTGTCCCGTGGATTTGACAGTTGAATTTGGAACCGTCCCCCTCAGCCCGGAATCTCTGGAAAAGCCGCAGATGCGTTTTGAGGTGCGGGAACCAGGACTCTACGTCGAGATTCCCCGCGTGGCCCGCTTCCTTGTCACCGGCGGTTCCACGATCCTGATCGATCCCCATCCGGATGCCACCGAGGAGGTCATCCGGATTTTCCTGCTGGGAGTCGTCATGGGGGTCCTGCTCCACCAGCGCGGATATTCCACCTTTCACGCCAGCGCCGCCGTCGTCACGGGAGGCGCCGTGGCCTTCATGGGGTCCCGCGGATACGGGAAGTCCACCCTGACCGCCGCCTTTCAGGCGCGCGGACACAAAATCCTGACCGACGACATTCTGGCCATCCGACCCGTAGACGGCCAGTTGTGGGTCCAGCCCGCCTTTCCCCGCCTGAAACTCATGCCCGATTCCTCCTTGTACCTGGGAGAAGAGCCGGTCGTCCAGGGAGATCTCCACCCGGCCCTGCGCAAGCACAGCCTCTACGTCCACGACAGCATCGCCCAGGCCCCCTGCCCGCTCCGGCGAATCTACCTGCTCGACAAAGGGGAAAAGATCGCCATCGAGCCGATCGAAGGATCTCGTGCCATCCGGGAAATCATTCCCCACGGGTACATGGTCCAGTTCGGTCTGGAGGCCCTGCGGGCGCAAAACCCCGCCGCCTTTCTGGAACAGAGCGCCGCACTAGCCCGAACCGCCTCGCTGCGCCGACTCGTACGCAGCGAAGCCCTCGAAGATCTGCCGCAACTGCTCGACCTCATTCAGACAGACCTGGAGACCGAATGACCCTCGCAGTAAAACTCCCCTTGACACACCGCCCCGTTTTGGGGCAATAGATACGAGTTGGGTCAAGTAACCGCCCTGTTTCCAAGGATATTGAATGCCTTCCTCCCCTCGATCCCTCCTCCCGCCAGGTCTTTGTCCTGAGGCCAGAGTGTTACTGGCGTGTGCGGGAGGGCAGGAGGAAGAAACCTTCCATGCCGTTCTGGAAGAATGCCTGAACGGTCCCTTCAACTGGGATCGCCTGCTGCGGTTTTCGGAATTTCATCAGCAGCACGCCCTGCTTTTTCACCGGCTTTCCCCCAATTTCCGTGACCGGATTCCCCCGGAAATTCTCCAGCGCCTGCGCCAGGAATTCACTTCGAATCAATGGCGCAACCTCAATCTTATCAAAGAGTTGAACCGCATCCTCCTCCAGTTCTCCGAACATAGTATTGCCTGTATTCCCTTCAAGGGCCCCTTGTGGGCGCAAAGTCTCTACGAGAATCTGGCGCTTCGCTGGATCGCCGATCTGGACCTGATGATCCATCCGGAGGATATTCAAAAAGCCAAGAAACTGCTCTTGTCTTTCGGGTACGTTCCAATCGAAGCCCTGAACGAACAAGAAGAACAGTTGCATCTGGAAACCGACTGTGAATACGAGTTCACGCACCCTCAGATCGGGGTCCGCGTGGAAATCCACTGGCGTTTCATGCCCAGCCATTCCACACTCTACGACACCTGGTCGGACAACCTCTGGAACCGGACCATAGAAGTGTCCCTGGGCAAAAACCTGTTCCGGACCCTGTCCCCCGATGATTCATTCCTTTACATGGTTCTGCACGGAGGAGAAAAACACCAGTGGGCCTCCATGCGATTCCTGCTCGATTTCGTACGGGTCGTGAATGGCGCCTGGCCCATTGACTGGTCCCAGGTTCTGGCTCAGGCCCGGGAAATCAACGGAATGTCCTCGCTGGCAGTCGCCCTCTATCTTTGCACAACACTCTTCGATGTTAAAATCCCGGACGATGTCCAACGGGCCTGTCCTCCGGAACCCGATGTCCAGGCCAAGACGGCGCTGATCCGGGGACGGTTGTTCCGCGACCGTTTCAACCTTCCGGGCTATCGAGAATGGTTGCAGTACATCCGGTACCACGACACGCTCAGTACAGGGGAAACCGTGCGGATTTCGAACTGGTCGGCTCCCTGGTGTTATCTGAAAGCCATCAGCCAGCCCGAATTCAACGACCGGGCCAGCCTGTCCGATTCGCTGAGTCGGCTTCCCTTTTCCCCCTATCTGGCCCGTCTTCTCCGGCTTTGTGGTCACCATCAGGCCAGCCTGCTCGAGCGACTCCGCTGAGAAAAGCCCTTGCCCCCACGGCCAGTGAGTCAAAATACCCGTTCCCCCGCCCCGGTGGCGATACGATCACATCCATTAGAAAGTCCTTGCGAAACAATCCCCTGCAAGGATACTATTCACCCAGGTGTGTAGGGAATCTCCATTGAGGGCAGAGGTATAAGGGATCATTCCCCCGTTGGAGGATTTGTATATTTCGGAAGCGGAATAACCGTCCATCAGTTGGAGTGAGCCGAACGATCTCACCAACGAGTTCAATCTCATTTCCGGTTGCGTCACGACCGGCCCAGAGGAGCAGACCATGAACAATCCATTCGCCCGCCACGGCGCATTGCTGCGCGTGATTTCTTTTTCCACGGGACTCGCCTGTTGCGCGTTTCTGTCCCTTCTCCTCAGCCTCAGTGGCTGTGCACACAACAAGAATCTGGCGCCCCCTCCCAAACCCCTGCCGCCAGTGACGGAAATGCCGACCGTTGTTCTGGGACCGGGGGATGTGTTGGATATCAAATTCCGGTATGCGGAAGAACTTGACGACAAACAGACCATCCGCCCGGACGGAAAGATCACGTTGCAGATGGTGGATGAGGTTCAGGCTGCGGGCCTGACCCCCATGGAACTGGACAAGCAACTGACCGACTTGTACACCAAATACCTCAAGGATCCCGTCATCAGTGTCGTGGTCCGCGAAATGGTGAGCCAGCGCGTCTATGTGGGCGGAGAAGTGAACAAACCGGGTGAAGTACCGCTGGCGGGCCAGTTGACCGCCCTGCAGGCCATCATGGCGTCGGGCGGATTTGACAAGATGAGCGCAGAACCCGGCAGCGTCCTGATTATCCGCCACCAGCAGGGTCAGCGCAGTGTGTTCCGGTTGGATCTGTCCGACGCGTTGAAGACGGGCGCCGAGGATCCGTTCTACCTGACGGCCAAGGATATCGTGTATGTCCCGCGGACGCGGATCGAGGAAGTCAATCTCTGGGTGGACAAATACATCAACCGCCTGATCCCGCAGGGATTCACGTACTCGGAACAACTCAGCGCGAAACGCTCGGTCGGTTACACGCCGGCATACGGAAGACGCTGATCTCAAACCTCCCAGACAGAAAGACGGAATGCGGGTATTCCATGAGGATATGAGGCCGTGTCAACGAATCCCGAATACGATCTGGTGCCGGTTGAGTCTGAGATGCTCCCTTATCAGGAGCCTCAGACTCACTCCGGCATCACCATCCGCGACGTTCTTTATGTGCTGTTCCGGCACAAATGGAAAATGCTGTTCTTTTTCCTTCTGGTCTTCTCCGCCGGATCGTTTTTCGTCCTCCTGATGCCGGATGTCTATGAATCCATCTCAAAGGTGATGGTCAAGACAGGACGCA
>DAOPYU010000211.1:0-7851 GCA_035353095.1 Candidatus Sumerlaeota bacterium
GTTCCCGGGAGCGCCAATCTCCTGATTGGCGTAGTCAAATCCCTCACCCCAAAGGTGAGGGAACCAAAACCGTTTTCGCGCCATGACACAAGAACAAAAGACTCATTTTCTGTCATCAACTTCAGTTTTCAGCAAAGGATAACAACCAATGGAACGTAAAGACACCCGGACGCAAAGTCGCAGGGAGAAATCTCTTCACGAGCCCTCCGTCTTCGCGTCCTTGCGTCTTTGCGTTAAGTCCGTTCGAGAATGCGGTCCATATATCAGGGAATGTTGCGAATTCGTCTCAGAACTGCATCCGTTTGCCGGTTCGGTCGAGGATTTCGAGGTGGGTTTCGGGCAGGATGCGCCACAGGCCCTGGTGGAGTGGGGGACAGACATAGATCTGGGAACCGTCTATGCCGCGTGAGTACCACCAGGACAGGCTGTCGCTGCCGACCAGGCGGACGGGGGTTTCTCCCTTGTACATTTTCAGAATCTGGCGCACCGCCTGAATCTTGCGCTTGTGCTGGCCGGACAGGTTGATGCGGACCTCGCCGACCTCGCCCGCCTGGCGCACGATGTCCTCCAGGCGGTAGAGCTTCTGGGCCAGCAGGTACTGTTCCGATTTTCCGTACTTTTCGACGCGGCCTTCGATCAGGATCGGTCCCCGGTTGGCCGTGAGGCGCGCCGACGTCTTCGCGACCGAATGAGGCATCTTGACGACATACCCCTCGAGGTCGAACGCGATCTCCGTGTCGTCGTCCATCAGGGCGCCTTCGCGTTCGGTGTGGTCTATGAACCCGGCGACATAGACCAGCTGGCCGTCGTCGCAATGGGCCAGGTCGAAGGGCGACTTGGCGCCCATGAAGCGGATCAGGTCCTCGTAGTAATCGAGCAGGTCGTACGAAATCGAATACCCGACCGCCTCACGCTCGTAGCGCATGAGGTCCTGCGGGGTAAACTCGTTTTCTTCCTCCGAGTCCTGGGAGGGATGGGCCTTGTCGGACTCGGGGGTCTGGAACGCGGAAGAGTCGAACAGCTGCAACTGGGCCACGCTGGAACCGGCCACGCGTGACTCGCCGTATTCGATATGCTGGCAGCGCAGGTTCTTCAGGGCGCGTTCAAGTTCGACCAGCAGTTTCCGGCGGTTGATTTCGTAGAAATCGAAGGCGCCCGCCTTGATGAGGTTGACGACAACGGGATGCGGCACCCCCCGCGGGTCGGTGCGCTGGCAGAAGTCGGCCAGGCTCGAGAAGGGCTGGCCCCGCCGCACCGTGTCAATTTCCTCGTAGGTCCGCTTGCCCATCCCCTGGATCACCATCAGGCCGGTGCGGATTTTGTCCTGTTCCTGCGAGAACTCGAACAGGCTGAAATTGATGTGCGGTCCCAGCACCCGGATCGCCATCTTGCGCGCTTCGCGCAGGATGATTTCGAAGCGGGGGCGCTGGCGGGGATTCATGCGTCCGCGCGAGGTAATCGAGTGGCTGAGCATGGCCGTCATGAACGAGACCGGGTGGCGGGCCTTCAGGTAGGCGCACCAGTAGCTCAGAATCCCGTCGGGCATGTGGTCGAGGCGTTGCTGCAACTGGGCTTCGGGTGTCTCGGGCGCCGTCATCCGGCGGCGTTTTCCGGCCAGTTCGAGGACCTGCAACAGGTCCGCCAGCGACTTGGGCCCGAGCGAGCGCAGGAGCGACTTGGCCGTGATGTTGTGCAGCGGCGCGATGCCGTTGGTCAGTCCCATGCCGAGCAGGCGGAAGGTCAGGTCGTCGTTGAGCGGGATGGAGAACAGGGTAAACCGATCGTCTTCGTCCTGGCGCACCCAGGCCCGGGCGGTTTCCAGAACATTGAGCATGGCAAAGGAGGTGAATCGGATGCGGGGCATCAGAAGCCGATCGAGCGTTTCGGATTCGGCCTGACAGATGCGTTGTTCCGGGGAGTCGGCCAGTACCGGCACGGTGGCGTCAATCGGTTCGCGGCTCAGGGTGTAGTGGGCTCGTTCCGCCTCGAAGCCGCGCGGGCAGGGGTGCAGGCTGTGGACCACCCGCGCCAGAAACTCGTGACTGTGGAAGGACTCGTCGCGGGGGATTCTCGGATCGTTGACCCAGGCCGTGTGGCCGGGGCGTTCCGTTGTCGAGGTTTCGTCGTCCTCGTCCCACTGGGCATAGGAAGTGGTGGCCTGGGGCCGGGGCCCCAGCAGGCTTTCGTCGTCATTCGCATAATCGAACGCGGAGCCGCCCAGCGCCGGCAGGGGCGTGTTTTCGTTTTCGATCTCCCGCAACAAGACATCGCGGGTCCGTTTGTGGCTGTCGGGGGTGGGGGTCTTGCGCAGGCTGGTCAGGGGCAGACCGACCCACTTCGAGAGCGTTTCGAAGAGCGCCTGGCGTTCCCAGTCCAGTCTTCGACCTACGGAGGCGATGTTATCGCGTCCGTAGCTTTCGCGCAGGAAGGCCAGTGTCCGGGCCATGGCCGAGGTCGAGACCTCGAGTTCAAAGACCGGGAATCGGTCGGGCGCCGGACGCAGGGGGACGTAGGGAAACCCGAAGGAGAGGGGATTGACCTCAATGATCCCGAGGGTGTAGGCCAGAACGGAGGTGAGAATCGGGCCGCACCCCGCGCCGTGGCACAGATCCTCGCGGCGCAGAAAATTGGTGATGTCGCGCAGCATCAGGATGTACCCCGTCATGTCCACGCGCCGACCGTAATCCGTGTCGCACAGGTCGGTGTACTCTTCGTTGAGCCGGTTCTTGAGCGTCTCGTCCATCGAGCCGAAGCGCATCGCGGCGCCCTGGATCACCAGATCCCACAAGAGGGACGGTGAGTCCTGCCCGCGCTGGAAGTCGGGCAGGGGCACGCGTGAGCGGCTGCGCGGAAAACGGAACTGGCAGCGCCGGGCGATCTCGAGCGACGTGTCGAGCAGTTCGGGCGTGAAACAGAAGCGCTTGCGCATCTCGTAAGGGGTGGTGAAGTGGCGCGTGGGCATTTCCGTATCCGGCAGGGGCCAGCGCGGCTCGATCTGGCGGGGATACTGGACCAGCGCACAGTAAGCCGGCATATCCTCGGGGTCCAGGAAATAGACGTTCTGTGTGGCGACTGCCGGAATGCGCAGGAAACGGCTGAGTTCCAGGATCTGGTCCATCAGGTCACGGGTGCGCGGGTGCGGGTACTCGAGGATCTCGAAGAAAAGATTTTCAACTCCCGTGGCGGCGGCCAGACGGTTGAGATAGTTCCGGGTCTCATTGACGTTGCGCTCGCGCAGCCAGTAGTAAAGTTCGCTGCGCCGGGCGCCCGTGAGCACAATCAATCCCCGGCAGGAACGTTCGAACTCGGGGAAGGTGATGTGGGGGGGGACGTCGGGGGATTTGGTGTGCGCCCGGCTCAGCAGCGCCACCAGATTCCAGTATCCTTCTTCGTTTTCCACCAGCGTTACGAGCCGGTGGAGCCGTCCCTGGTACACGCCGTGGTCGTAGGGCAGGATGCTCAACTCGCAGCCGATGATCGGCTGGATGCCGAATTCTTCCGCCGCCTCGTTGAGTTCGAGCATCCCGGCGATGCTGTCGTGGTCGGTCAGCGCCAGCGCGGGCATTTCGCACAGCGCGGCACGCTCGACCAGTTCACGCACCCGGGGCAGCGCGTGACCGATACTGTAATGGCTGTGGGTATGTAAATGCACAAACGTCATGGGCAGAATGCAGCCGACGGTTTTGAATGCGGGACCGGATGGCCCCTGTGCGGGCGCCCAGGGCCCCGCGTAAACTTCCAGGCCGAAGCCCGCCCGGCGTCTCTCAGACGCGTGTCACCGGCAGGTTCTCATCCTTCCACCAGCGCAGCAGCGTCTCGAACGCGCAACGGCCCGCCGCCGGGTTCGTCAGTTCCAGGGGGGCGACTCCAGGAAGGGGTTGCGCCAGGGCCTGTGCCAGCGTCGTTTCGAGCGTCTCGCGCTCCATCTCACTCGTGACGCACGGAGTCCCGCTCTCGGCGGCCAGTCGTTCGATCGCTCCGGTCAGGGTGTAGTCCCCGACGGCGATGGCCGGGCGGTTCAACCGCAACGCTTCGCGCAGTACTCCCGCCGAGTCGGTCACGATCAGGCGGGCGCGCGCCACCTCGCGCACGAAAGCCGGATAGGGCAGGGGACTGATTCCCCGCACATTCGGCCGCTCGGGCAGCAGCGCTGTCAGCGCGTTGCAGATGTGCGATTGCAGCGAGTGGATCATGATGAACTCATGGTCTTCGTGCGACTGGGCCAGTGTGTCGAGCGCATCACACAGGGGGCGCAACGCATCGGCGTGGTGCTCGCGCCGACGCAGGAACAGCAGGACCCGGGGAGCGCCGGGACGAATCCCGCGCAAAGTGGGGTCTTCCGCGACCGATGGTGGGGAGGTCAGCGCATCGCTGAGCATGTCATCCGCCGTCCAGCCCACCACTTCGAACTGCGCTTTGTCCCGGAGCGGCGGTCCCACCCGGTCCAGCGCCTGTTTCAGGTCTTCGGCGCAGGCCGCGTCGCCACACAGGTGCAGGCGGGTGAGGCGGGCCAGGTTTTCGGCGTGGAGCCATTCGGGCAGGGGCTGGCGCGCGCTGCCGGGCAACACCTGTCCGGCGCCCAGGTGGATCACCGGAATGTCTTTGAAGTAGGCCGCCACGGCCACGGCCCAGGCGCTGGCGCTGTAACCCGCCACCAGAACCGCCGTGGGGATGTACTTGCGCAGGGCCGATTCCATCTCGTCGAGCAGGCGGGCGTTCACCGCCGCGTCGTTCAGGCGGCGGGACTTGATGCCCAGGTTCCGGTCCGGCTCGATATTCAGCGCGTCCACGACCTGCTCGAGTTCCGTGGCCTCTTGGCCCGTGAGCAGGAGTACGGGCTCGAACGGCAACTGAAAGTGCGAATGCGACCGGATGGCACGCACCAGCGAGGCACAGGCCAGCATTTCGGAACGAGTTCCAACCACTAGGAGCAACCGGGGTACGGACATGCGAAAACGAGTTTCCTCACAATATTTAGGATTTGGGCAGTGGGATTGGGCATGACGGGACGGAAAACTCCCGAAAGCCGGTTACAGAAAAACCTGTCTCCCCCCACCGGCGATTCCGGGGAACCGCGCCCGCACGGGGCCCAAAATCGTGTTTAATGGACCATATTGCCCCTCCGAATTCAATCGAAAACAGGAATGATGACGCTTCTTGTTGATTTCAATAGGGTTGGCGAGATCCGGTTGCGGACCTGCCGGTCGGAAGCCGGAGGCCTTCCTTGTTCGGAGAATTGCGAGGTTGTCATTCGAGTGAGGGATGCCGGGAAGTCCCCGGCCTGCAAATCCGGAGGTGGCACGGCGTCCCGCCCGTGCAGGGCCGACGTTTGCGTCGGCCGGGCCGTGGAAGTTTCGGGTTTTTTGTTCCGGAACCCCTTCATGGGCGAGACGCCCATGCCACCTCAAAACCGCCTTCCTCGTTTTTGTGCGAAGGTCCCCAAATGGAAATGGGGTGTTCGGGAACCGAAAGGTCATCCATATTAAAGAGGCGTTCCTGGGCGCTTTTCGGGGACCTGCCGGTTTTGCTTGCGGATATTCCAATCGCATCCGATAATTGCACCGGTACTGGGGAGAGTCTGGGATTCTTCTCCGGGTACCTGCGGGCCAGCCGATTCTCGGACAACCGGTCGTGCCCTTCTCCGCCCTTCCGCGGGCGTCTCTCACCTTATTTCGTTCAGGCGGTTACTCCTTCCATGACGTACGCATTTTCCTCTTTTCTGCAACACGCCTTCTCCAGAGTCTCGCTTCTTCTGTTGCTCGGTCTGGTTCCGTTTCGTGCCGGGGCGCAGGGGGTGCTTCAGGTTGCGGCTTCGGACGGCCTTTACAGCGACCGGGTCGAAATCACCTGGCAACCGATCAATGGGGTCACCGAATACCGCGTCTTCCGTTCCGAATCCTTTTCGGGTGAGAAGACCGACTTGGGCCTGTCCACCAACGGCAAGTCGTTCAGCGACTACACCGTGCCCGAGGCCACGCCGTTTGCGACTTACTACTACTGGGTGCAGCCCAATCAGGATGATACCGTGACGGAGTACGACACGGGCTGGCGTAGCCCGAAGAATCGGCGGATTTATCGCATGACGCCCAAGAACTGCCAACTCGAAGTGGTCGAGGGGAGCAGTCTGAAACTGACGGGGACATCCGCTCAGTCCACGCTCAAGATCCGCTATCAGGCCACCCTGCCCAAGGGGGTGGTGTTCGAGAACGGTGTCGGGGTGGATTCGAAGACCAGCGACACCTATGTGGTGTGCGCGGTGGTGCCCCGGGTGGACGCCGCGGGCCATATGGGGAAAATTTACACGGAAGCGCCCATCTGGCAGGTGGAGGTGACCGAGTCGCTCTCCGACCTGACTGCGAAGAACTGCTATGTGGTGGGGGTGAGCGCTTCGGCGTTCAAGACCATCACCATGAGCAATCCCTCCACGCTCTGGACTTCCGGTACGCTGATTCAGGCCAATGGCCAGTGGGTTCAGCCCGATTTCAAAATGGTCACCGTTTCACTCACCGGCGTGGGACTCGATCGCATTCAGACGCCCGATCAATCGGTGAAGGTTCGCACCTCCACCGTCAAGCGTCGCAACCCGGCGAAAGTCTATACCCTCTACCCGGCCCATGTTTACTTTGTAGAGGGCAAGGCGTTGAACATCCAGACCACGGGCGCCAGCATCGTGGGGGACGTTCTGGCGCATGCGAAACTCAACCTTCTCAACGCCACCCGGCTCCGTTTCACACCCCAGTTTCCCGATTATGTGGGGGGCTGCATCGGCACGGTGGACCTGCTCACCAGCGATACTGAAACGACCACGGGGACGGCGACCTACCGGCGTTTCGTGTCGGGTCTGAACACCGAACCAAGTACCGATCTGGACATCGTGCAAGTCCAGGCTTCCCGTTCCATCGTCGGAGTTTTCATGGCCGGGGCGACCGGCGTCGCCGAAGGGACGATTACTCCCACCTGCGCCACGGACCTGAAGAGTGTCAAGACCCGTCCCGAGGTCAAGATCGTGGGCGAGTACTGGGCCAGCGATTTTGAACCCAAACTCAAGGGGGGCGACTTCAGCGGTTTTGTGCGCCGAACGCCGGGGAACTGAAGTATCTTCCCGATTTGGAATTTTGTCCGGGGGCACGGGTTCAGGCTCGTGCCCTTTTCTTTTTGATGCTGAAACGGGACGGGCTGCTTCAATCGTATTTTTTCGGGACGGTTGTGGTTTCGTTTCGTGACGTCTGAATGCCAACATCTCTTGACCCGGTCCCCCTCTTCCATTATGATACAGGTATGACATGAAGTGTGGCGGTGCACCTCGGCGATCCCTGCGGGATCCGGAGGGTGTCTCTTTTCGGATACCGGTTGGCCCTTGCAAGAGTAACGGTCCGCATCCGAGGGAAAAGCCACAGGGTGGGGGAAAGGAGACAGGATCATGCCAGTGGAAAAACTTCGCGCGTATCTCGACGAGAATGCGGTTAAGTATGTGTCCATTTCGCATTCACGGGCCTACACCGCCGCCGAGGTGGCGGCGTCGGCGCACATCCCGGGTAAAAAACTCGCCAAGGTGGTCATGGTCAAGCTCGACGGCAAGATGGCCATGTATGTGACGACGGCGAACGAGCGGCTCGATCTCGACCTGCTGGGGGAAGCGTGCGGCGCCAAGACCGTGGAACTGGCGGACGAGGCGGAATTCATCAAGATCTTTCCCGATTGCGAGATCGGCGCCATGCCGCCCTTTGGCAACATCTACGGCATGGAGGTCTTTGTGGATGAGAGCCTGACCAACGACAAGGAGATCGCCTTCAACGCCGGCAGCCACACGGAACTCTTCCGGCTGGCCTACAAGGACTTCGAACGGCTCGT
>DAOPYU010000212.1:0-7851 GCA_035353095.1 Candidatus Sumerlaeota bacterium
ATTTCTGGGAGGGCGGGCGTCTCGCCCGCCTGAAAGGAAAGCTGTGGCGGGGATGTTCAACTGCGGTTTTCAGGATGATGTGGAAGAGCCGCAGGGCTTGCAGGGGCGGGGGGAAAACCCACCGCTCGGACGGGGCCATATGAATTGCTTCTTCAGGGAGGGCAGAGAGATGGATTCGATTCTTGAACGCATTGCCCGGGCCTCGGTTGCCGAGGATGGTTGCGCAGTTTTCTGGTTCGAACAGAGCCATTTTGCCCTCAAAACGCCCGATGGCGCGGTCACGCACCTCGACCCGTTTCTGTCGCGGGTACTCAAGGTCGAGAAACACATCCATGCCCAGTCTCTGGCTGAGCCGGCGGCGGTCTGGGCCGATTTTGTCCTCCTGACGCACGACCACCGCGACCACACGGACCCCTTTACCCTCGGTCCGATGGCGCAGACCAACCCGGCCTGCCGGTTTCTGGGGCCGCCCGAGGCGTGCGCCCGATGCCGGGCGTGCGGGATTGATGCGGCGCGCCTGACGGAGATTCGCGAGGGGGAACGGGTCGAGTTGGGTTCCTTCCGGGTTCAGGCGGTCTATGCGCGGGACACCAGCGCCGACCCCACGGGGCCGGATGCTACGACGCACCTGGGCTATGTTCTGGAAACCACGTCCGGGCTTAAGATTTACGATGTGGGGGACACGCATTGCGATATCGCATCGTACCGGGCGCGTCTGGCGCCGCTCGAGGGGCTTCGACCCGATCTGATGCTGGTTCCCATCAACGAAGGCTATTCCAATCCGGGGCCCCGGGGGGCTTCGACACTGGTCCAGATAACCGATCCGAGCGTGATTGTGCCCTGTCATTATGGGTGCATGAAGGAAAACACGCTCGACCCGGTCCTGTTTGTCGAGGCGCTGCCCGCCGTTTACCGCGACCGGGTGCGGATTGTGCCCCGGGGGGGAAAATTGACTCTTTAACGGTTTCGGTCTTTATTTCGGGGAATTCTTTCCGATTTTCGCATGTCCGCTTTTCGCGGCCGGGTCTGTATCGAGAATTCTGCGTTTTCTATTTTCCCAATTGAAGTTCTTCATCAGAGGGCGGAAATCCGGCTCGATGAAGTTATGCACAGAAAGCTGTGCATAACTTGTGCAGGAACGGGGGAGTCTTGCACAGGCTCATCTGGAGTGTCGCATCGGGAACTTTGGGCGCAACGGGGTGTCCAATCAGGGAGCGGGCCGATTTGATCGGTGAACTTGAATCTATGGAAATAATCGAGTTGCAGAAGTAAATCCCGGGGTGGGAAGAGGGAAAATCCGGGAGAGGGGAAAGGGCGGAAATAGACGCGTGGAAAGGTGTCCGGCCGTGCGCTTTCTGGCCGCAAAATCTCTTGACGCAACCGAGTACGGACGGTATTATCCGTCGAGTGAATCTGGCAGTGACCAGGTATGGGGGAGATTTGTGTCAGGTGGTTCAAATCTTTTCCCGACCGGGAAGGCTGCTCCCCTTCATATTGCAACGCCTCGAATGTCAACGGCCTGCGGGGCTTTGCAAGGCAGCCTTGAACGCGCGCGTTTCCGCCGCGAAAGACCCTTGCCACAAAAGCGGGTGCCGTCCACTGGCAACGCTCGGCTATCCATTTTCATGCTTTAAGGAGAACTGCACGATGAGGAGCGTAGGGAACAAGCTGGGAGCCATCCTGTTCTTCGCGGGTGTTCTGACACTGTCCGCAGCCGCGTGGAGCGCTACACCGAAAGGCAAAGTCTCCTTAAGCGAACGGACCGAGCGGCTGGCCGATCTGGTCAACTCCGCCGTACCCGAGAGTGGGAGACGGACCCTGACGGGTCCCAATGAGGATGGAATCGTGCGCGTGCAACAGGTGGATGAAGGATACGTGCGCAATCTGGCCTCGCCGGGCCGGACGTACTTCCCCGTGCGGGGAGAGGCGCAGAACGCCGAAGCGGTGGCGCGCGGGTTTCTCACGGCCCAGCAGGACCTTCTGCTGAATCGCACGGATCAGGTGCAGTTTGTCACGAAGCGCGTCAAGACGCTCGGCGCCTATTCGTTTGTCCGTCTGGCGCAGCAGTACCAGGGCGTGCCGGTCTGGGGCGCGGAAATGGTGGTTCAGGTTTTCGGCACGCGTGGCGTGTCCTATGTGGCCAGCGACCTGATGCGCGACACGTCGGTGCTGGATTCCGGCGCGCTCTCGACGCAGCCCTCGCTTGACGCCAAGCGGGCGATTGAGTTGGCTATCGCCGCGTTTCCCGAGTACAAACCCGAAACGCTCGATGCGGAAACGCCGCAGTTGACGATTTATGCCCCGTCCGTGCTGGGACAGGAGGGCGAGCCCCGGCTGGTGTGGAAGATGGACGTGGTCAGTCTTGAGCGGGGCAATTTCCAGCAGTGTGTGCTGGTGGATGCGCATACGGGCGAGATCGCGCTGAAGTTCAATCAGGTGCGCAATCTCCTGCGGCGTGATGTTTACGATGCCAAGAATCAAGTCGTGGATATGGAAACCTATTTTGGAGAGCCGGCCCGTTTCGAAGGCGATCCGCCGATTCCCACTTCCGAACCGAATGCTGTCGATGTGAATCAGGCGTACGATTACCTGGGCGATTGTTACACGTTCTATATGGATCATTATGGGCGCGACAGTATCAACGACGAGGGGATGACCCTGCGTGCGACCGTTCGTTATCGGGATGTCGGTGAAACCGCGTGGCATCCGGATATCCGGCGAATGGTCATTGGAACGGATTATGCCCGAGATGATGTGATGGCGCACGAGTACACCCATGGCGTGACCCAGTACGAATCCAATCTGGCCTACCTGAACGAATCGGGAGCCATGAATGAGGCTTTTTCGGACATTTGGGGCGAATGGATCGATCTGACGAACGGAGCGGGGAACGATTCTCCGGCGGTTCGATGGGAGATGGGGGAGGATTTGCCCGGTGGAGCGATTCGCAACTTGAAAGAGCCGGGGCAGTACACGGACTATTTTCCGGAACTGGGGGTGAGTCTCCCGATGCCGGATCGCTACAACAGCCCCAACTACTACCGGGGGGCTCAGGACAACGGCGGGGTTCATCACAACAGTTCGGTGGCTTCCAAACTGGCCTACCTGTTGACCGATGGCGATATGTTCAACCATTATCAGGTGGACGGACTGGGAATTGATACTGCGGCCAGTCTGTTCTGGATCGTTCAGAGTCAGTTGTTGACTGAAGGAAGCGACCACAAGGATCTCTATGCCGCTCTGATTCAGGCGGCAACCTACCTTGGGCTGGATATTCAGAATGTGTTGCGGGCGTGTCTGGCGGTGGAGATCGTTCCGACGTCGTACATGCAGGCTTACAAGATCACGTATTCGAATTGCGATATGACGGTAATGGACGGGGTTTCGCTGCTGATCGAGAACTGTGCGGCGAACGCAACGGTCAATATTCAGAAGATCGAGCGTTTTCCCACGACGGTGCAGTTGACGGACAATTACGATTTTATCAAGCCGGGTCTGATCTACATGGCCTCGGGGACAATACCGCTGGTGGAAGTCCGTGGCGGCCTGCGCCGTTTCCAGACGCAGGCCCGCATCTTCTCGCTCGAAGTGGCGGGAACGATTGACACGTTGGTGGCCAACGGCGCGAACATTGCCTCGATCTCGGCGGCGGCCATCCGGAGCGTGAGTATCAGCGATCAATTGCCCGGGCCGCGCACACTGGCCTCGATCAAGGCCAATGGCAATCCGGTTCCGGACAAGTTCGGAACGATCAAGGTCAACCTCAAGGGTGTTACGTTGAGAGAGCTCAATACCCCCAATCAGGCGGCGGTGATCAGTGCCTCGAGCAAGAAGGTTCAGGAAGGCGGCGTGCTTGTGTACGTGGCGCGAGCCGACCTGTCGGGTGTGAATGTGGGCGACAGCCTGACGGCTTCGGTGACGGGTGGCAACGTGGTGGGGGATATGGTGGCGCGGGGGGTGGTCAAGAAGGTTTCCGCGACGCCCATTTCCTACACACGCGAGGGGGTGACGCGTGTGTATGGCGGCTATGTCGGCGATCCCGACGTGGACTGGTTGTACACCAACGAAGAGCGGGTGTTGATGACCATCTGGGACCATCAGGTCTGGATCGCCGGAGGCGAGAAAGGCTGGGGCGGTTCGTCGAGTTATCTGGTGGGGACGGTTTCCGCGCCGCGGGGGATCCTGGCCTATGTGACGGCGGGTTACGATCAGTACCCGGAATTCCCGACGTTTGCCGGAAAGGTCAACCTGCTTTCGACCAAAACGCCTGCGGCCGGAAGCCAGGGCCTGTGGGGGATCCTGGCCAAGAACGCCGCTACCAAGGTGAAACTGGGGGGGGATCCCACGGCGATTGTCGCGCAGCGGATTCGCCTTTTCGAAAATGTGCAGCAGCAGCCGGCGGACAACGACAATCTGGCGGGGGCCCGGGCGCTGAGTGGCGTGGAAGGCGTGGCGAACGGGTCGAATGTCTGGGCAACGGCCGAACTGAATGAGCCCGATCACGAAGGTCTGCCCGCGAAGCGTTCGGTGTGGTGGCGCTGGACGGCCCCTCAGGACGGGGCGATCAAGTTCTCCACCCTCTCGAGCCGGTTCTACACGGTTCTCTCGATTTATACCGGTTCCTCCTATGCCAATCTGGCCGAAGTGCCGGTATACGATCAATCGGGGAGCAATTACCGGGAGTTGTGTTTTGCGACCCAGGCCGGCCAGTCGTATCTGATCTGTGTAGATGGAAATCCCAACCAGTCGGATGCCGAGGTGGGGACCCGCGCCTACCGGAGCGCCGGGCAGGGTTACATCCACCTCAAGTGGGAGCCGGTGGATACGCCGGTCAATGACAATTTTTCGAGCGCTGCAAATCTGGATGCCTTTGCGGGTACCATGTGGCTTTCCACGCTGATGGCCACCCGGGAGCAGGACGAACCGGACCACATGGGTCTGGGGGGGAGCGCGTCGGTCTGGTACACGCTTCAGTTTGACTACGATTTCAATGTGGAACTGTTCACCAAGGGCAGTTCCTATCAAGCGGTTGTGGCGGCCTATACCGGCGGGTCGTCCCTGGGGGATCTGCTCCCGGTTGACGCAAATGAAGGGTCGCTTGCTTTCGCCGCCGAGGCGAATAAGAAGTATTACATCGCGATTGACGGGGAGGCCGGACAGTCGGAAATGGGGCGCCTGCAGCTCTCGTGGGTGGCGCGTCCGAGCAACGACAATTTCGATTCGCCTACCACCATGACCGGAACAACGGGTATGGTCATGGGAAACAACAGCAATGCGACCATCGAAGATGAAGAAACGGGCAACCAGCGGTTGGGTCTGGGCGCGTCGGTCTGGTGGCGTTACACGACGCCGGCTTCGATGACTTCAACGACGCTGGTTTTCTCCACTGCGGGAAGCGACTTCGACACGGCGCTGGTCGTGTATCAGGGCAATAGTCTTTGGAGTCTGAGACGGGTGGCTTACAACGACAATTCGTCAACCATGCCGCTAGTGACGACCAGCCAGGTCAAGTTTGTGCCGGCGCCGGGAGCGAATTACATGATCTGTGTGTGCGGGCCCAAGGAGATTGATGCGCCGCATATCGGCAAAATCCGGTTGTCCTGGCAGCCTCAGCCGCAAAACGGGTTTGCAGCAGGACTTGCTGCGCCCATGGAAGGGATTGCGTCCAGGCCGGAAGACGTTTTCAAGGGACAGATGCCTGCGGCGGAGCGCATGAGCGGGGGATCTCGCGTGGCGTCCCTTCCGGGTGAGAAAAAACGGATTGCAGGACGCAGTTTGACGGGAGGCCGCCTTCCCGCAGGCGTTTCCTGACGCAGGAAGCGGAATCGCACGGGGAGGAAGTCTCTTCGCGCGGGTGTGTGGGATGTCAAATCGTGTCAGAGAGTTTGGGGATAAGTCCGGGCCGAGCGACCGGAAGGCGATTTTGGGCAAAGGAATGTGATTATGCGACGGATTCGAAGGACTGCGTGTTTTCTGTTCGCAGTGATGCTTGCGGTGATCTGTTTTGCTTCCCTGGCCGAGGCTGGATCGGGGGGCATGAAATCTTTCGGGCCCAAGGCCAAACCGCTGACGGCTGATTCGCCCCGGCTCAAGCGGGACGTGGAGCGTCAGGCGCTGAAAGAGAGTCTGGTGGTTCCCGACGGGGCGACCCGTGAAGAACTGGAAAAACTGCAGCAGAAGGTGCGTTTGCGTGTGGCGGATGGGTATGTGCGCCACATGGGGGCGCCCGCCCCGGCCTATTTTCCTGTGGACAAGGATGCCTATGCCCCTCTGACTTTCCAAGGGCCCGGTTTTGTCCAGACCGCCCACCGATTCCTGAAGACCAATCAGGAACTGATCTGCAGTAAAAGCAACCGGGTGGCCTTTCAGACCAATAAACGCCGTCTGAAGGAAGGACGTGGGTATGTCCGGATGCAACAGGTTTATGATGGCCTGCCGGTTTTCGGCGGAAGTGTCATCGTGCAGACACATGGAGAAGAGGGGGTGACTGCACTCTTCAGCGATGTCCTGCGGGATCTGACCCGCCTGGAAAATGGCCGCGTTTCGACTGTTCCGACTCTTACCCCGGATTATGCCCGGAATGCGGCGATTCGTGCGGTCAGCAATGCGCAATTTCAACCGGCAGACCTCGTGGCCTCCAAGCCGGTCTTGACGATCTATGCGCCGGGTGTAATTGGGATGACCGGTGAACTGCAACTTGTGTGGGACACGACGGTCACTGTTCGCGATGCTGAGATCAGCCTGTTTCAGGAACGGGTCCTGGTGAACGCGCAGGACGGTACGATCGCTTTGCACTTCAATGAAGTTCGCACCTCCCTGTATCGTTCGGTTTACGACAATGAAAACCGCGATTGGCCCCCGCCGGGGGCCCTCCACTCCTACCACTGGTTCAATGATGACAATGGCCCGACTTATCCCCGCGGGAAGTGCCGGCGGTGGGAGGAAGAATTCTACTGCCTGGGCCATCAGGTCGGCGGCCAGACCCACCGGAACTGGCCGGACGCTGCGAGTTATAACATCTCGGTTTACCAGCCGGTGCCGTGGTGTAACATCGCCTACGACTATCTGGCCGACATCTACATGTTCTACAAGTCGCAGGTACAGCGCGACAGCTACGGACCGGCGGAGGATCCCTACGGCGAAGGGCCGGGCCCCATCCAGGATCATGGCATGCATGAGGTTGAGCATGGCAGTTTCCCCGATCCCGATCTCCTGGGATTCGGCATTGCTTCGGGATATGAACTGATGCTGACCACCCGGATCAATCTGGATAACGCCTTCTCCACGGTGTATGGAGGCGATCCCTATCTGGTGATCGGAACGCGGTATCAGGCTTGTGACGACGTGATGGGCCACGAATACACGCACTCGGTGAATTCCTTCGAGGCCAACTTCGTTTACGTGACCCAATCGGGCGCGCTCGACGAAGCGTTTGCCGACATGTGGGGGGAATGGGTGGATCTGACCAATACCCCCTATGGGACGACGGAGACCCCCAATCAACGCGCGGTGCGCTGGGTGATGGGCGAAGATACCGATTGTCCCTACAGCGGGGCCGGAGAGCCTGCGGGGTATGCCCGGCCGGATTCCACAAATCCGGATCCCTTTCAAATCGCCCGGTCGGTTGCCATCCGCGACCTGCGCAACCCGCCGTACTATGGAAATCCCGATAAGATGACCAGCCCCTATTTCTGGACTCAACTGGGCGACGGTGGCGGGGTGCATGCGAACGCCGGTGTGGTTGACAAACTGGCCTATCTGCTCAGTGACGGCGACACGTTCAACAACCAGGTCGTCGAGGGGATGGGGATCACCGACAGAGCCACCACGTATACGTTCTACACCTACCCG
>DAOPYU010000213.1:0-7822 GCA_035353095.1 Candidatus Sumerlaeota bacterium
CTGGATGAGATCCATCTTGAGGTCGGCACGGCCAGCGACTTCGAGGATCTCTACTATGCCCTGCTTCAGGCGTGCGACAATCTGAACATGACCGAAGCCGAAAAGGCCAATGTTGACAGGGCCTGTGCGGCGGTTGAAATCCGGCCGGCCCGCATCAGCGAAGCCTACAACATCGTCTATAAGGACCTGCGCAACCCGGCGCTCAAGCCCATTATCGACGACACCATGAACGAAATCATCATTTCCGATCCGCAGGCGTATGGCACGCTCAAGATCACGAAGAAAAAAGGATACCCGAAGAACCGGATTTACGATACTCCGCACGGCGCCACCATCCACGCGATCAAGAGCGCGGGGACGCTCCTGAGCTTCTACACCGAGACGGATGTGGATGATATCGAGGTGGATGTCGCGTTGCAGTCGGCGACGGCCAAGGGGTGTTACATCAAACGGATACGGTCGGGCGAGGTGGGGACCGTGCGGGAAACCGATTACGCGCCCTCGTGGAGTACGGGCGATGAGTCCATTATTGATCCCGATGTG
The DNA here is from genome assembly GCA_035353095.1 of Candidatus Sumerlaeota bacterium. Lineage (GTDB taxonomy): Bacteria > Sumerlaeota > Sumerlaeia > UBA8349 > UBA8349 > DAOPYU01. The sequence goes on from DAOPYU010000213.1 coordinate 544, forward strand.
TATCCGTATGCCTCCACCACATCGGGCGACTATTACATGACTTCGATCTATTCGAATGCAAACTGGGACCCCGGTCGTCTGAAACCGGGCGCGCGCCCGCTGATTCTGCAATTGAACGGGGTGGGAACGTTCCAGGTGGAGGCGCCGGGGCAATCCGCGACCGCCGCCATTTCGAACAAGAAATGGAAGACGCCGGTCTATCGCCGCGATCCGAACACGGATCAACTGAAGGTGATCCGTTTCGATGACGATCTGAGCTATGCGTGGACACCCTATTCTTTTTATGGAGAGATGGGACGATTCGTCGTCGGCGAACTGAAGTCCTACAAATTGATGGGGGGGACCTTTAACGGAGAAACATTCTCCTCCGTGGCGCGGACCCCCGTTACGACGACGGTTCGGAACTCCGGCATGTGCAGCGCCCCGCAGAACGGCGGGTACAAATATGTGATCTATTATGTCAGTTTTATGGATCCCGATCTGCTGGACCTGGGATCGAACAAGGTCACGCTGGAAAGTGTGGGGGGCGGGCACATGACTCCCCAAGTGGCCCGAGTGGCGGGTGAACTCACCAAGATCGGCGCCTATGCCAAGCGGTATTTCATCGTGGCGGATTCAACAACGACATCGGGTTCGACAACCACGACCATTGTGGTCCGGAGAACTCTTTCGTGTAACGCTGGCGGACGAATCGGGACCTATTTCAGTCTGGGCTCGCCTTACGACCGTATTTCGACTTTCCGTTCCGGGATGGACGCCTCTTCCGAATTCCAGGGGATTCAGAGTGTTCAGGCGAGTAATTACATTCTGGGAGATTTTCAGGCGGGAACGGAATTCGATGAAAGCGGAAATGCTCTGGCCATTCGGGGAAACATCAAGTCCATGCAACTGAATGTCGGGGACACGTTCACCACCACCCCGCTCATCATTGGGCAGGGTTGGACGTCCGTTCGGCCCAAATTTAAAGGGGACCATAGCCAGTTTATCATCCACGACCTGCCCTATGTCCCCACCGACCCCCATTGAGTCGGCGGACCGGGGCGCGCAGGCGTCAGCAGAACAGTCATGAGTGAAATTCGTGCCGCAGCGCGCCCGAAAGTGGGGGCTGCGGCACGAGTGCATCCCGGGTCGCGGGAGGAGAAGAGGCCAATCGCCCCGTGTACACGCTCGACGAAATCATCGCAAGCATCGCCTCGAAGAAGGTGGCCTGGCCCGAGTGGACCGACGCGGTCAGCGACGCCGTGGACCCGTGCCAGTACCTGAGCGACCTGTTCGGATCGGATGCGATCCGGGTCCACCAGACGTTTGTACCCGTCGCCTCGCTGCGGATCTTGCAGCCGGACATCGAGATGTGGCGTTACCTGCGGCTCTGCGCCCTGCCGAAGGAGGACTACCGCGCGCTGGTGGAGCGCCTGCCGCTCGTGGTGGTGCGGGGGCGGGGCATCACCGATTATCCGCTCCTCCAGGGCAACCACCGCGCCCTCTACGCCCTGATGCACGGTTGCGAGGAACTGCCCGCCCGGGTCCATGTGCTGACGGACGAAACCGCCTCGGCGGCTTTCCTCGAAATGACCCAGCATCTGTACCGGGAACTCGATGTCCGGTTCGGTTCGCACGGGGTGGGGGCCCTGCGCGAGGCCTACAAGCGCCTGCTCACGCAGGTGGTCGAACTGCGCAAGCGCGAGCATCTGTTCCGCCACGGCGACCTCTTCTCGACCCGGACGGGGCGCTACCGCCAGCTGCGCCGGGCGGACGAGACCGTCAGCGCCGAGATTCCCTGCCTGTCCCTCGATGGGTATGTCCAGACGCTTTATCGCATGTTCCACATCCCCCGCGCGTCGCTGGCCCTGTCGTTCGAGACGCTTTTCTACCGCGGGCTGGTGTTGACCCAACCAGCCGTGGAGCGGGAAAAACTGGCCCGCATCGCCACGACCCCCGCGTTGTTCGATGCGCCGATCCTCGTGACGCGCACGCGCCAGCTCGACTATGTCTCCGTCGGACACACGCGTCTGCGCGCCCGGCTCGCAGCGGGGATTCGGACGGTTCAGGCGATGGTCGTGCATGTGGACCACGACGGTCTGAACGGGTTTCTCGACAAACAGGCGCGCCAGTCGGGTTACCTCACCGGGAACGAAGGGATTCGCCGGATGGGAGTCATTTGAACCTGGAAACGGCCGTTGAGAGTGGGCAATGTGCCGGGGGGCTTTGTAAACTAAGATGCAGAAACTTTTTGGGTTTATCCAAAAGGAGAGCATATTTCCCCCAAAGATGCAGTTCTGGGAGGGCGGGCGTCCCGCCCGCCTGAAAGAAATCCGCGCTGGGCGGGCGTCCCCGCCCGCCTGAAAGAAATCTGCAGCTCGGACGTTCAGTGGCGGTTCTGTGCTGAGAGAACAGACACGATATCGGCGCCATCTGGAACGCAACTTCGGATCAATCTGTCAATACTGGAGGCGAAATGAATGGAATGGAAAAAATGGACCCGGCGCTGAAGGCAAAACTGCAAGCGCTCGAAGTGGAAATCGGTCGTTACCCCTCGGCGTTGGTCGCCTTTTCGGGCGGGGTGGACAGCACACTTCTCGCTTATGTCGCCGGGCGGGTTCTTGCGGGCAAGGTATGGCTCGTGACGGCGGAGTCCTCGACTTACCCGGTCGAGGAACGGGAGGAAGCCCGGCGGCTGGCGCAGGACTTCGCCCTGCCCCACTTGATCGTCCGGTCCGAGGAACTCGAGATTCCCGAGTTTCTCGACAATCCCCCGGACCGTTGTTATTACTGCAAGCGGGAACTGTTTGCGCAACTGGTCCGAATTGCGAAGGAACGGGGGCTGGCGGTGGTGTTCGACGGCAACAATGCCAGCGACCTGTCCGACTTCCGCCCAGGCCGCCGGGCCGTCGAGGAGCTGGGGGTGGTCTCACCCCTTGAACGGGCGGGTCTGACCAAGGAAGACATTCGCGCCCTCTCCCGCCATTTCGATCTGACCACATCGGAGAAACCGGCGATGGCCTGCCTGGCCTCGCGTTTTCCCTATGGCGAGCGCATCACGCGCGAAAAACTGGACCGCGTCGGGCAGGTTGAACGGGCTTTGCGCCGGATGGGCTTCACGCAATTGCGCGTCCGGAGTCACGGCGACTTGGCCCGCCTCGAGTTTGAGTCTGGCGAAATGCAACGGGCGTTCGACGAGCGTGAAACCCTCGCGCAACTCTGTCGCGAGGCGGGCTTTGTTCACAGTTCTCTGGACCTGACCGGTTACCGGTGCGGTTCGATGAATGAGGCGTTGCGGATGGGAAAGCCATCTCCTGAAGCGGGTGAAAAAGAGAGTGGAGAGACGAAATGAAGATTGCGGTCGGGATCAGCGGCGGGGTGGATTCCGCTGTGGCGGCGTTGCTGTGCCGCGAACAGGGGCACGAGGTAACGGGTGTTTTCATGAGTATCTGGAAAGAAGGGGTGGACGACGCGAATGTCGGCGCGGGAGGGGGGAACGCCTGTTTCGGTCCGGATGAGAAACACGACCTGGAAGACGCCCGGCGGGTCTGTGAGCGCATCGGGATTCCCCTCGAAGTGGTGGATTGTTCGGACGCTTTTCATCGCGAGATTCTTTCCTATTTTCGGGAGTCGTATTTGAACGGCTGGACTCCGAATCCGTGTGTGTATTGCAACCAGCAGTTGAAATTTGGATTGTTGCCGACGATCCTTCAGGAACGGAATATCCCGGTGTCGCTTTTTGCCACGGGACACTATGCCCGCGTGGTTCGCGACGCCTCGGGTGGAGTCCACCTGAAACGGGCGGTGGACCTGTCCAAAGATCAGTCCTATTTTCTCTACCGCCTGACCCGCGAGCAGCTGGATCGTTCGCTTTTTCCTCTGGGCGAGATGACCAAGGAACAGGTTCGCGAGAAAGGCCGTCAGGCGGGGTTGCACGTCTGGGACAAGGAAGAAAGTCAGGATTTCTACTCGGGCGATTACCGGGCGCTCATCCGGCCCTGCTGTGGCGGAACCGGCGGGGAGTCGGGACGGATTGTGAACCGGGCGGGAGAAATCCTCGGCCATCATGAGGGGATCTGGAATTACACAATAGGGCAAAGACGCGGACTCGGTATCAGCGCCCCCAACCCCTTATACGTGGTTGAGATCCGGAGCGATCGCAATGAGGTGGTGGTGGGGGAACACGACGATCTTTATGAACGTCATCTGCGGATTTCCGGATTTCGCCGGTTGGAGGAACTTCCTGCCCGGGTGGGGTGTAAGATTCGTTCCGCCTCGCCGGCGTATCCCGGTACGGTTCGGCGGGAGGAGGATCCCGTCGTCGTGGAGTTCGACGAACCGGTGGCCGGTATCTCGCCGGGTCAGTCGGCGGTTCTGTACGCCGACGATCTGGTGCTGGGGGGCGGGGTGATCGAACGGAACGCCTGAGACACGAACCGGGTCGAGGCGCCCTGGCATGGCGCCTCGACCCGGCCGTGTTCCGCGGGAGGAGAGAAGTCTTTACCGCTGTGAGGCGGCGATTGCCTGTTCCAGATCGGCGAGGATATCGCGGATGTTTTCGGTGCCGATGGAGAGCCGGATGAAGTCCGGGGTGACGCCGGTCGCTTGCTGTTCCGCTTCGGTCAATTGCTGGTGCGTGGTGGAAGCGGGATGGATGATCAGGCTTTTCGAGTCGCCAATGTTGGCCAGGTGGCTGAACAGGCGGACCGAGTCGATGAGTTTTTTCCCCGCTTCCAGCCCCCCCTTGATGCCGAAGCCGATGATGGCGCCTCCGCCGTTCTTCAGATATTTTTTCGCCCGTTTGTAGTCGGGATGGCTCGGCAGCAGGGGGTAGTTGACCCACGAGACGGCGGGGTTTTTCTCGAGCCATTCCGCCACGGCAAGCGCGTTCTCGGTGTGGCGGGGCCAGCGGACGTGGAGCGTTTCCAAGCCTTGAATGAACAGGAAGGCGTTGAAGGGCGAAATGGCCGGACCGAGGTCGCGCAGAAGTTGGACGCGGGCCTTGAGGATGTATGCCGCGCCCGGGACAACCGCCTGGTCGTGTAACCCGAACGCATCCCAGAACACCAGGCCGTGGTACGACGGATCGGGTTCCGTGAATTCGGGAAATTTCCCGTTGGCCCAGTTGAACTTTCCGGAATCCACAATCGCCCCGCCGATCGAAGTGCCGTGTCCCCCGATGAACTTGGTGAGCGAATAGACCGCGATGTCGGCCCCCACATCGAAGGGACGGAACCCGTAAGGGGCAACCGTGTTGTCGATGATGAAGGGAATGCCGTGGTCGTGCGCCACCTGGGCGATTGCTTCGAAATCGTCCACGTTGTTTTTCGGGTTTCCGATGGACTCGGTGTACACCAGCCGGGTGTTCTCGTCGAGGGCCTTGGCCACGTTGGCCGGGTCCGAACTGTTCACGAACCGGACTTCGATACCCAACCGCGCGAGGGTGTAGTGGAAGAGATTGTAGGTGCCGCCGTAGAGGTAATTCGTCGAAACGATGTTCTGCCCGGCCCGCGTGATGTTCAGGACGGCCAGCGTGATGGCCGCCTGACCGGACGCGACGGCCAGGGCGCCCACGCCGCCGTCCAGGGCGGCGAGGCGTTTCTCCAGGACGTCCTGCGTTGGATTCATGATCCGGGTGTAGATGTTGCCGAATTCCTTCAGGCCGAACAGATTGGCCGCGTGTTCGGCGGAGTTGAAGACATACGAGGCTGTCTGGTAGATCGGCACCGCTCGGGAGTTGGTGGTCGAGTCGGGGGTGTGGCCCGCGTGCAGGGCCAGGGTGTCGGGGTGGTAACTCGGGGTTGTACTCATGGCAGTTCTCCTTGTCTGTCTGGCGATGATGAAATCATCTTATTCTTGATCGAAAATGTGATAATATGGGGTACGACAATTGATTTCCCCTTCTCTCCGTGGGGTAGATTCTCACGTAAAGTGGAGGAAAGACCGGATCATCCCCCGATTCCGTCGAACAGCGCCGACGAGAGGTACCGCTCACCCGCGTCGGGCAGGATGACGACGATCGTCTTGCCCTCGAACTCGTCGAGGTGGGAGAGCCGGGCCGCCACCGCCGCCGCCGCGCCGGACGAAATGCCCGAAAGGATGCCTTCCTCCTTCGCCAGCCGCCGCGCAAACTCGATCGCTTCTTCGTTCTCCGCCAGCTCGACGCGGTCCACGAGGGACAGGTCCAAGGTTTCGGGGACAAACCCCGCGCCGATGCCCTGGATCTTGTGCGGGCCCGGTTTCAGCGGTTCGCCGGCCAGTTTCTGCGTCAGGATTGGACTGGCCTTGGGCTCGACCGCCACCGAAACGATCGCTTTTTTCCGGGTCTTCTTGAGGTAGCGCGAAATGCCGGTGAGGGTGCCGCCGGTTCCGACTCCCGAGACGATGACGTCCACGGCGCCGTCGGTATCGTCCCAGATCTCCGGGCCGGTGGTTTTTTCGTGGATGGCCGGGTTGGCCGGGTTCTTGAACTGCTGGGGCAGGAAGTACTTCTTCGGGTCCGAGGCGGCGATCTCTTCCGCCCGTCGCACCGCGCCGCCCATCCCTTCCCCGCCGGGGGTCAGGAGCAGGTTGGCGCCCAGCATCGCCAGAACGCGGCGGCGCTCGATGCTCATGGTCTCGGGCATCGTCAGGGTCAGTTTGTACCCGCGCGCTGCGGCCACATAGGCCAGCGCGATGCCGGTGTTGCCGCTCGTCGGCTCGATGATTTCGGTTCCGGGCTGGATCAGGCCTTTTGCCTCGGCGTCCCAGATCAGGGCGGCGCCCAAGCGGCACTTGACCGAATAGGAGGGGTTGCGCCCCTCGATCTTGGCCAGAACCGTCGCCTTCTTCCCCACGATCCGGTTGAGTCTCACCAGGGGGGTGTTGCCGATGGATTGGGAGTTGTCTTCATACACGCGTGCCATGATACGGTCTCCTTTTCAGATTGTGTGACGCTCAGTCTATTGGAATTCTTTCGGGCCGTGAAGGGGAAAACCCCTGGACGTCCGTTTTTTGTTTCTCCCGCATTGTTGTCGTCAGGCCAGCGCCTGACGGATGTCGGCCAGGAGGTCGTCCGCCGATTCCAACCCCACCGAGAGACGGACCAGCGACCCGGTGATGCCGAGTCGTTCGCGTTCCTCGCGGGGGATGGCGGCGTGCGACATGGTGGCCGGATAGGTCAGAATGCTTTCCACCCCGCCGAGGCTGACCGCCAGAAGGGGGAGGTGGACCTTCTTCAGGAACGCCCGGGTCCGGGTTTCGTCTTCCAGTTCAAACGAAACGATGGCGCCGCCCCCGGAGGCTTGCGCACGATGGGTGT
>DAOPYU010000214.1:0-7800 GCA_035353095.1 Candidatus Sumerlaeota bacterium
CGGCTGGGGGCAGGAGGAGAACGGCGGGGTTGACCCCTTCGGCTTCGAGGATTTGCCTCTTCGAAAGAATTTGTGGGCAAACAGGAGAGTCGTTCTTTCTGTTCACTCTCTTGAATAGAGCCGTTTATGGATTCCCCTCGGCAATAAAACCGGACTTATTTTCGATCCCGATTTGGGGTCAGGTCCTTTTCCGGGCTTGCGGTCCGAGTTTCCCGACTCTCGTCCCCATTCGTCATCCCCGCGAACGCGGGGACCCAGGGACGCGTGAACGAGAAAAACAGAAGGAAAACCGAGGAGAAACACAATCAACCAGATCGCCCCGGACCTGGGTTCCCGCTTGCGCGGGAATGACGGAAAGCGCGATTGTGTTTGGGACCCAAGGCGAAAAACTCACCAAAATTTACCCACAGATTCTTTCAAGGAACCTATATTCCGTACCCCCGAGAGTGGATCGAGAGAATGGAATCGCGCAGAGACGCCGGGACGCGGAGAGCCGATTTTTCGGCCACAGGAGGCACAGAAGTCATGTCCGGCTGTTTTTCGGAAACGGCGTAAGTCTCGACGATTTCAGCCACAAGAAGCACAAAAAGCACAAGAATAGGGCCCCGTTGCAGGAACTCCTCATTGTCGAACCAACATTTCCTATATTCGGGTTCTCACACCGACGGGAAGGCGGCTTTGAGGTGGCATGGGCGTCTCGCCCATGAGGAGGCTCCAGGACAAAACCCCCGAAATTCCCGGCCCGGCCGACGAGAACGTCGGCAAATCACGGGCGGGACGCCCGTGCCACCTCCGGGCCATCCCCCCTCGTGTTGGACGAAGAGACTTCCCGGCATCCGACAATCTGACAATTGGTCGGACAATGAGGAGTTCCTGGGGGCCCGTTGTGCCTCTTGTGCTTTTTTATGGTTGAATAGAACGGTTCTCAGCGTCCCTGCGTCTCTGTGCGATATTTTTTCTTCGTTTATTGATTGGGGGGGGGCTTCGTATTCGCCTTTCGGCGTTTTCGTTGATAACGAAGGGGAGTTTGGGGACAATTGGAGGGACGTTCGGGTGAAATCGTTTCCGGAAAATAGCCTCGCCCGTGGGCCGTCTGGCTCACGGGCGAGGCTTGGATTTTGATGCAATCGGTGTTTGTTCTCAACCCACAATCGGGATTCGGGTTATTTCCCTTTCGGGTACTCGATGGCGTTCAGCCCGGCGTCGATGGCCTGACCACCCGTGGTCTGGTGGCAATGAATCGCGAGGACGTTTTTCCCGGCCTTGAGGGTCTTCTGGGCTTCCGCGCTGATCGCCACGGAATCGTAGGTGGTGGTGTAGCCCTTGACTTCCGCCGCCAGAACGCCGTTGATATAGACTTCGGCGTCTTCATCGTGCAGGAGCGAGAGTTCGACCGTCTTGCCCGTCAGGTCGGGCAGTTCGACGACGCGGCGCGTCCAGACGTCGGGGGTGTTCCAGACGGTGCGCACGGCGGCTCCGGGGGTGTCTTTGGTTCCCAGCACGCCCTTGCCTTCCTTCCAGTCGGCGTCCTTGAAGTCGGCCTTTTCCCAGCCGTCGGCGGGTTTTGTCGTGGTGTAGCGCCACGTCACGTCGGATTTTTCCGAGGTGTGGACGAGGGGGGTCACCACGGGCGGGGTCTGGTAGAGACGGCCATTGACCTGGGCGAGCCACTCGGGTTTGAACTTGAAGACTTCGCGGTCGTAGGTCATGAGGCCGTTGACTTCGACTTCCACGTCGGTGGTCTGGGTGTACACGGCGGCGGACAGGCCCTGGCCGATGAACACGTGGACCTGACGCATCAGGCGCTCGTAGTCGGCGGCGAGTTTCTCCGTATCGCTGAACGTACGGTAGCCCCAGTTCTTCGAGTCGTCTTTCCACAAATGACCCTTGACGGGCAGGCCCAGGCCGCCGAACTCACCCTGCACGTCGGCGCGGTTCGGTTCCGGTTGCGGTTTTCCGGCGCTGGGATAGTCGTGGTGGTCGCGCAGGTCGCCCACGTGCATGTCGGTCCAGCCGCTGGCGTTGTTGACCAGGCGCGAGGGTTCGTACTCCTTGATCCACTTGACGATGCGCTCGGTGTCGTACTGGCCCCAGCCCTCGTTGAAGGGGATCCACATGATGATGCTGGGATAGTTCTGAAGGTTGTCAATCATCCGTTTGAGTTCGAGTTCGAACTGCGCGGCGGCCTTTTTGCCTTCTTCGGCGTTTTTCTTGCGCGCTTCGCTCACGTTGCCGCTCGGCATGTCCTGCCACACGACGATCCCCAACTGGTCACAGTAGGTGTACCAGCGGGCGGGCTCGACCTTGATGTGCTTGCGGATCATGTTGAAGCCCATTTTCTTGGTCATTTCGATGTCGAACTTGAGGGCTTCATCCGTCGGGGCGGTGTAGAGCCCGTCGGGCCACCAGCCCTGATCGAGCGGGCCGTACTGGAAGAGGATCTTGTTGTTGAGGGCGAGGCGCTCGATGCCCTTTTCGTCCTTCTGGAGCGAGATTTTCCGCATGCCGAAGTAGCTGTCCACGGCGTCCACGGCCTTGTCGCCCTGTTTCAGTGTCACGCGCAGGTTGTAGAGGAACGGGGTGTCCACGGACCAGAGTTTCGCGTTGGCGATCTTCAGTTCGGCGGGTTTCCCGGGAGCGGCCTTGCCCGACACGACGGCGTTCGTGCCGTCCAGCACTTCGATGGCGACTTCGTCGCTGTCCTTGGCGCCGGTGGTCTGGGCGGAGATGGTCACGACGCCCTTGTCAATATCCGGAACGATCTTGAGGCTCTGGATGCTGGCTGCGGGAACCGGTTCGAGCCACACGGTTTTCCAGATGCCGGTGACGGGGGTGTACCAGATCCCCTCGGGGTTTTTGTGCTGCTTGCCGCAGGGTTGCGGCCCCTGGTCGCTCGGGTCCCAGACGGAAACAACCAGCGTCTGTTCGGCTTTGTCGTTCAGGGCGTCGGTGATGTCGGCGGTGAACGGATCGAAGCCGCCCTGGTGCGCGGCGACTTCCTTGTCGTTCACCCAGACCTTGGCATCCCAGTCCACCGCGTCGAAGTGCAGCAGAACGCGCTGGCCCTTCCATTCTTTCGGAACCGTGAACGTGCGGTTGTACCACAGGCGGTTTGTTTCACCGACGGTCTTTTTGACGCCCGAGAGAGCCGACTCGACGGCGAAAGGTACCAAAATGTCTCCCTGGAATTTTGTCGGTTTCGGCGCGTCTTTCTCGACGATGGCGTACTCCCACAGGCCGTTGAGGTTTTTCCATTCCTTGCGGACCATCTGGGGCCGCGGGTACTCGGGCAGGACCTTGTCGGGCGATACGTTCTTGGCCCACCGGGTCATGATGTTCCCCTCCACAGGCTTCCATTCGGCCTGTGCCAGGGTGGCCGCGACCATCAGGATCGCGAACGCCAGGAAATAGATCGGGGTTTTCAGTCTCATGCAAGACTCCTTTCGGTATAGGTGGCCATCCGCTGGTCGCGTTCAGATCGCCAGTGGCCGAGGCGACACTTTGGACTGAGCCCAGGCCGGATCTCCCGATGTTCCGGTTCTGGCGCTCCCCCGGGTTCCGGCTGTAATCGGAACGGGAATGCGGATGCAAACAGGGCATTTTTACGGAAAAGGGGGCGAAATATCCAGTCTTTTCTGGAATTCGACGAGTCTTTCGGGACCGTCCCATTCCGGGGAAAGAGCGCAATTCTCTGTCTGATTTCTCGCCAATGCCTGATCCTGAATGGATTATCTATTTTGTTGCGGGGCACGACTATCAAGGGGGCCGGGGACAACATTTTTCCAATTATTCCGGGATTATGCCCCAATTGGCTGGATTTTCCTGTTTTCCGATGAGGAGGGGAGGGAAAAGCGGCGGAACCTGACAAATGGTTCCCCTTCTCTTTTTCATTGCTCTGAAAGCCCGACCCGTTTAGGCTCAGGGAACTCTTGAGAAGGAGCGAACAGAACGATGGATCTTTCAATAGCGTTTCATGGGGCGGCGCGCTCCACCACGGGGTCGCGGCATTTGTTGGGCATCAATGGGTGTCAGGTGCTTCTGGATTGTGGCATGTATCAGGGACCGCGGAATCTGACATACGAACGGAATCTGAATTTCGGGTTCGATCCCCGCGCGGTGGATTGTGTGTTGCTTTCGCACGCCCACATTGACCACAGCGGGAACCTGCCGAACCTGGTCAAGCAGGATTTCAAGGGGCCGATCTACTGCACTCAGGCGACGGCCGATCTGTGCGATGCGATGCTGCTCGACAGCGCCTCGCTCCAGGAGCGTGACGCCCAGTGGCACACGAAGAAACGCCAGAAGGTCGGGTCGAAGGAGGTGGTGGAACCCATCTACACGGTCGAGGATGCGGAACAGTGCCTGAAACAATTCGAGGGACGGGCCTACCTGGAATCCATCTCCCTGTGTGAAGGGGTGGAAGCGAAGTTCCACGAAGCCGGGCATATTCTGGGCTCTGCCTCCATCTGGCTGGATGTTTGCCACAACGGCAACAGTCGGCGCATCGTGTTCAGTGGCGATATCGGGCGTAACGGGTTGCCGATCCTGCGCGACCCCGAAGTTCCGTCCGGGGTGGACTGGTTGCTGATGGAGAGCACCTATGGCTCGCGTCTGCACGACCCGATTGCGGATGCGAAGGAAGAGATGCGCCAGGTGATCCAGCGGGTGTGGGACCGGCGCGGGAAGATTGTCATCCCCAGTTTTTCGGTCGAGCGGACCCAGGAGGTGATCTACTTCCTCAATGAGCTGAACACCGAGGGCAAGTTGCCTCCCATTCGGGTGTTTGTGGACAGTCCGCTGGCGGTCAAGGCTACCGAGGTCTTTCGGCGCCATTCCGAATGTTTCGATGCCGAAATGCTCGATCTGCTCGCGGAAAATCATGACATTCTGAAGTTCCCGCGGGTGAAGTATATCCAGAGCCTGGAGGAGAGCAAGGGGCTCAATGGGGACCCGGATGCGGCGATCATCATTTCGGCCTCCGGGATGTGTGAAGGCGGGCGCGTGGTGCACCATCTGCACAATACGATCGAGGACCCGCGCAACTGCATCATGTTTGTGGGGTATCAGGCCGAGGGAACGCTGGGGCGGCGGATTGTCGAGCGCCAGAGTCCCGTGCGCCTGCTGGGCGAGATGCACGACCTGCGCGCCGAAGTGGCGACGCTCAACACCATGAGCGGCCACGCCGACCAGAACGACCTGGTCGCGTACGCCCGTCAGGTGCGCGACACCAGCCCGCAGCTGCGCAAGGTCTTCCTGGTTCACGGAGAAGATGAGGGGTTGCAGGCGTTGCGCGAGCGGCTCGAGAAGGAGTTGAACCTCCCGGTTGCGATCCCGGACCTGCGGGAGACCTGTGAACTGGAGACGATATAGGGGTATTGCGAGGAGAGGGGAGACATGTTCCCGCTTCCTTGCCCACTTCTGTCCATTCCTGCCCACTTCGTTCTCCGGGGTCTTGATTCTTCAGCCTTACACATGAGGGATTCGAGAAATCGAATTTCTTGAGGTTTTCAGCCCCCGGAGGGGGCGACGGTTAGTAGCCGGGGGTGACCGAAGGGAACCCCCGGAAGAAAGCGCAAAACAAGTTCAAGCCCCGGAGGGGCGACAGAAACGTGAAGGATCGAGGACTTCGTTCTCCCCGGAAAAATTTTCTGGACGGCAGGGAGTTTGTCGAAGAAAATGCTCCAGAGAAAAAGTCTGAGGGCTGAGAGAAAGTGAGGCAAAACCCGATGTCTATTTTCCCGAAACTGCGGATGCGGCGTCTGCGGGCCACCGAGAGTCTGCGCCGAATGGTCCGCGAGACGCGGCTTTCCGTGGATGACCTGATTTACCCGCTCTTTGTGGTCCCGGGGACGAATGTCCGCCAGGAAATCTCCTCGTTGCCCGGTTGTTACCACCTGTCGGTGGACCGGCTGGTCGAGGAATGCAAAGAGGTGCGCGATCTGGGGATTCCGGGGGTGTTGCTGTTCGGGATTCCGGAAAACAAAGACGCGGTGGGATCGGGCGCCTATGCGGAAGAGGGGATCGTTCAGCGCGCCTGCGCGGCGCTGGCGAATGAGGTCAATACGGGGGCGCCGGATGCCCATGTGGAAATCGTCACCGATGTGTGTTTGTGCGAGTACACCGATCACGGTCATTGCGGGCCGGTCTGCCAGGGAGTGGTCCAGAACGATGAAGCGCTCGAATTGCTGACCCGGGTGGCGGTGAGTCATGTACGGGCGGGCGCCACGATGGTGGCTCCGAGCGACATGATGGATGGGCGCGTGGCGGCCATCCGGGCGGGACTCGACGACGCCGGGTTCGAGAATACTCCGATCATGGCGTATTCGGCCAAGTACGCGTCGGGGTATTACGGCCCCTTCCGCGAGGCGGCGGATTCCGCGCCACAGTTCGGTGACCGCCGGTCGTATCAGATGGACCCGGCCAACGCGCTCGAGGCGCTCGAGGAAGTGCGGCTCGATGTCGAGGAGGGCGCCGACATTGTGATGGTCAAACCCGCCCTGGCCTACATGGACATCATCTGGCGTGTGCGCGAGCGGTTCGGGCGACCCGTGGCGGCTTACAACGTCAGTGGCGAGTATGCGATGGTCAAGGCGGCCGCCGCCCGGGAATGGATTGACGAAAAGCGCATCGTGCTCGAAACGCTGACCGGTTTCCGGCGCGCGGGAGCGGATATCATTCTGACCTACTCCGCCAAGGATGCGGCGAAGTGGCTGGCGTGAGGAGTGGGCTATTTTTATTCTGTCGAGCCTTTTTCAAAAGTTGCCGAAATGGATAATGGATAATTGACAATGGACAATGAACCGATTCATGTCATGCGGAAAATGTTCGAGAATGGAGTCTTTTTTCCCAGCCATGCCGCATCCGTTTGAAGCCTCTCCCTCGTCTTTTTCGCATTCCCCCGGTTCTTCCGTGTATCGGCCGCGTCTCATTGCGTGGGAGGTGACGCGGTCGTGCAACCTGAACTGTGTCCATTGCCGGGCGGCGGCGCAGTTCGGTCCCTACCCCCATGAACTGACCGAAGAGGAAATTTGCCGGACACTCGACAATATTGCGTCGTTCTGCAAGCCGATCATCATTCTGACCGGTGGGGAGCCGATGTTGCGCGCGGACATCTGGAATATCGCCCGCCACGGGTCGGATCTGGGACTGCGCATGGTGATGGCGCCGTGTGGCCAGTTGCTGACGGTCGAGGCCGCCGAGCGGATGAGGGCCTGTGGCATCGAACGCATCAGTCTGAGTCTTGACGGCGCCACGGCCGAGAGTCACGACCGGTTCCGGCGCGTCGAGGGGGCGTTCGACAGTGTGATGCGCGCCGCCCGCAATGCCCGCGAGGCCGGGCTGGCGTTTCAGATCAATACGACCGTCACGAAACACAACCTCCACGAACTCGATAAGATTCTGGATTTGGCCATCGAGATCGGCGCGGCGGCCTACCACCCGTTTCTGCTGGTGCCTACGGGCCGGGGACGCGAAATGGCCGAACAGAGCCTGACACCCGAAGAGTACGAGCGGACGCTCAACTGGATCTATGAGAAGCGCGAGTCGTTGCCGATTCTCTTCAAGCCCACCTGCGCACCGCACTACTACCGCATTCTGCGTCAGCGCGAGCGCGAGAAGGGTCGCTTGGTCACGCCGCAGACCCACGGCCTCGACGCGATGTCGAAGGGGTGCATGGGGGGACAGTCTTTCGCCTTCATTTCGCACGTCGGCAAACTTCAGATCTGCGGTTTTCTGGAAGAAGAGTGCGGAGACCTGAGATCGGCCGACTACGATTTCAGGCGGATCTGGGAAACGTCGCCC
>DAOPYU010000215.1:0-7799 GCA_035353095.1 Candidatus Sumerlaeota bacterium
AACTTGAGCGTGTTTAGGTAGTTGGTGAAAAGCTGCGCCACGCTCGACTCGGAAGCGCCGAACTCGACGTGGCCGAAGTTGTCGCGCACGGCGCCGATGTCGCCGACGTCCAGCCCCTCGCTCACCACGACAATGCACCGCCCGAAGTGGTTCAGGTGATCGAGCACACACTCACCCATCTGCTCGCGCGAGAGTTTCGACTCGGTCATGAAGATCAGGAGCGGCATCTCGCGCTGGGGGTCGGCCAGGCGCGCGGCGGCGGGGATGAAGCCGATCTTGCGCCCCATCGCCTGAACCACCAGGACCGGGTCGGCGGGGGACGAGCCGCGGTTCTCCTCCTCGAGGTTTCGGATCGTCTGGGCGAAGTAGCGCGCCGTCGAGCCGTAGCCCGGCGTGTGATCAATCAACTTAAACTCGGAGTCGCCCACGTCGTTGTCAATGGTTTTGGGTCCGCCGACCGCGACCAGGTCCAGTCCCGCCTCGCGGGCGATGACGCTGGCCTTGTGGGCCGTGTCCATCGAGTCGTTGCCGCCGATGTAGAAGAAGTACCCGATGTCGTGGGCTCTGACCACGTCGAGGAAACGCTGGAAGTCCTCGGCGTTCTTCGGCTTGAGCTTGTAGCGGCAGGTGCCGATGGACCCGGCGGCGGGGGTCACGCTGAGGAGTTGGATCTCCTCCTCGGGCTGGGCCGAGAGGTCCATCAGTTCCTCCTTGAGGACCCCCTCGATCCCGTGCCACCCGCCGTAGAGTGTCCCGAAAACATCGGGGCAGGCGCGGCACCCTTCGATAATGCCCCGGAGCGTATTGTTGATGACGGGCGACGGCCCGCCCGACTGCGCAATGAGCACGTTCTTCGGCACGATTGTTTTCTCCTTTATCAGAGGACCGATCTGACCGATCTGACCGATCGGACGGATAAGTCAGATCAAACTTTTTCCTGAAACTGTCCCTTCAATCCCCAAAGCCCGAGGGCGGGGTTTGAAATATAGAACACTTCCTCTCCATTTGGCAAGGTGTTGAACCCGTCCCGGAGAGTCTCTGGCCCAAAGGACGCGAGTTTTCCGGCCAGGTCTCCATACGCGAATCCCACGCCTTCGACCTCCTCGCGCGTCAGGCCGCCGGGGCAGTAGGTCACGCGGAACCGGTCCTCGGAGGAGCCGTGGATCAGGTGGGCGGCCGCCGAAAGGTTGGCGGCCAGTTCGGGGTTCTCGGCCACCTGGCGCAAGGTGTGGGGGGTCCCCCGATAACCGTACTTGCGGATCAGGCGGTCAATCTCGGGGTCTTCGCCAAACTCGCGCACGCCCGGCGCCAGAATGATCAGTTCTCCGTCGTCGGCCATCGCCATGCGGGTGCGGTAGATGGCCTTGTTGCCCAACCAGGTGGACTTGAACTCGGACGGGTCGAGATAGACCACCACCTTGCGCAGCGGCGCGTCGAGCAGGTCGAGGTTGACCTGCTGGCACAGCTTCGCGCCGCGCAGAAAACAGGCGTCGTCCCCCTCGCCCGCGAACAATCCACGCGTGACCAGACGCCCGGTGGCGACGTCTCGGGCGCGGACCGTCAGGAGATAGGTCACCGGCAGATTGTGCCCGCAATTGGCGTCGGCGTAATTGAGCACGTCGCGCACGGGCGATTTCTCGCGCCCCAGCACGCGCTCCATGTTACAGACCGCGCCCAGGTAATGCGTCTTGTTGATTGTGTCTTGTCCCCCCACCCCCACGTAGATATTCTTGTTATGGTTGGCGATCCCGATGACCTCGTGCGGCACGAGCTGGCCGATGGAGAAAATCCGGTCCCACCGTCCCTCGACGAGGAGGCGGTTGATCTCGAACCGGATGGGATAATGCAACAGGCCCCCGGAAACCTCTTCGATGAATTCCGCGGGCGCTTCGCCCAGGTGGGTCAGGTCGGAACGCCAGTTGTGCTCGCGGAAGCAGTCGTGCGGGATGCCGGGAAACATCGTGTCGAGTTCCGAGGCGCACATGGGGAAATGCGTCCCGAGCGCGGGGAGGATCTCGACGTGGGCGCGCCCCTTCAGGCGTTCGTAGAGCAGAACGGTGAGCGTCCCGGCCCACGAGTGGAAGCGCGTGAAGTCGGGCGGAATGAGCAGGACGCGCCGGAGCGTCCCCAGGCGATCGAGCAGCGAGTCGAGCAGTTCGCCCGCGCGTGTTTCGTCGAGGAGGGTTTGGGGCGATCCTTCGTGGAAGTATTCCATGTTGGGTCCTTTGTGTTTGTGTACCGCCGGCGTCCTCGCCGGCGCAGATTGCTTTCTAAAACCAGGATGGAATTCGTCTTCTTTTCTGTGGTTCCCCGGGACCGCCAATCTCCTGATTGGCGCGAAGTAAACTTTTGTCCCCTGTCGTTTCCTCAAGAAGGGGTTCCCGATCTGAGAGAAGAATCTGTAGGGGCGGGTTTGAAACCCGCCCCTACAGAATCGCTTCCCGATTCACGCCAATCGGGAGATTGGCGGTCCCGGGGCGGCTGGATCACACGGTCCTCACGCCGACGCCTGCTGGTAGTAGCAATCCTCGCAGCCGGTTTCGTTGTGGTTGCAGCAGGCGGCGAAGATCTGGAACAGGCCCTGTTGACGCGCTTCACTGTTGAGGAGGTCCTTGCCGCGTTCGGACGGACCGAACAGGCGTGCCTGCATGTGGCGCACGATGGCGTTGCTCTCGAGCGCGGGGAAATGGAGAAACAGATCCCACGCGCGGTGTTCGAGCGCGGCGTCCCCCCGGCGGCGGGCCAGAACGACGAGGAGCGGCAGGAGGGCGTTGAAGACGATAGACGCGGCGCGGTCCTCGCCGATCAGTTTCAGAGGTCGGGGCGAACGTCGCGCCACAAAATTGAACCGCCAAGTCCAGAAGTCGCTCTCGTCCTCGACCACGAAGGCGCCGATCAATTCTTCCCGAATCCAGCGCAGTTTCTCCCGGCGCGAGGCGTCCGGGCCGTAGCGGCGCACCTTTTCGGCAAAGCATTCCGTCGCGCCCGGTCCCAGGAACCAGCGCGCCAGCAGGTGGGCCACGCCTCCCAGCCGCCGGTGGGCGAAATTCACCGGCCGCGCGCCCAGCGTCCAGCGGTGCGTGGGTGGGATCAGGCGGTCGGAAAAATAGCGCGAGAAACCGCCCCACACCCCCCGCAACCCCTCCACATAGGCACGGGTCTCGTCGTCGAAAGCCGCCGGTTCCGCCGGAATCAGCTGCGCCACATGGAACAGAACCGACTGGAAGAACCGGCGGGTACGCGCCTGCCGGTCGGGATCGTCTCCCGTTCCACCGGGGGGGAGCACATCGTTCAGATAATCGGTCATCTCGTCGAGCGGCGCGCGCTTGCTCAACAGGAAAAAGAGGCTCTTGCTCGACTTGTGCCCCATCGCGGTCATGAGCGCCTGATAGAAAACCTGATCGAGCGAGGCGCCCTGGGCCTGATCGTTGAAGCGCCGGACCTTGGTTTCCATCCGTTCGCGTCCGGCGGCGTCCAGCAATCCGCCGACATACCCGGTGTCGAGCGAACAGAGAATCGGCTGGCAGCGGCCCTGAGCCGACGGGGTCTGGTAGGGGTAATCTTCCACGCGCACGGTCTGGCGGATGGCCTCGAGGTCGGGGAACAGGATGGGTTCCATGCAGAACCCTTCGATGGCTTTCCCTTGGGCGGTTTCGGCTCGCGCGGGGTCGGGCGCGCGCCAGAGGTACACGTGCAGTACGACCCCGTTGTATTGCGCGTTGAGGTGGTGTCGGTGCTGGCGCCAGCCGTCGGCGGCCAGGTGGACCTCGATATCGCCCTGAAGCAGTTCGCCCCCGACGCGGATTTTCGCGTCGCGGAAGTCGGGACCTTCCTCGAGGTTCCAGCGGCCCGGCTGGACAATTTCGAGCGTCTTGCCGGAATCGGTCCGCAGGGTGTCGTGGACAAAGAGGGAATCAAACCAGATGCACTGCGCGAGGCGCTCGTCGGGGCGGGTCGGGTTGCTCACCGCGCCCGCGCACGCCGGGGTCTCGGCGATCCGCAATGCGACAAAACGCCGGGCCAGATCGTCGCGCCAGGCCCAGAAGTCCTCGAGATCGGTTGGCATGACAAAACCTTCCTCGCGTCGGTTCCGCACAGGATGCGAAAATCCTCCGGACAGGTTTCAACCGGATGGAATCGGGGTCAGGCAGGATGGTCTTCCGGTTCGGGCCGGGCCTGACGCGGAGCGGGACCGACCGACTGGGGGGGACGTTTTGTCGGCCCGTTGGTGCCCATGACACAGTGTCCCTCAAGGCGGGCGCCCTTCTCGATGATAAGCGCGCCGGGTTGGGTCTCGAGGTCGCCAAACACTTCGCCCGTGGACTGAATTTCGAGGCGTTCGAGGATATGGAGGTTGCCCACCACCTGACCGCACACCATCATGGCCTTGGCCTCGACCGACCCCTCGAGCCGTCCGTTCTTGCCCACCACCACCTGCGTGTTCGAAATGATATCGCCCTTGAACGAGCCGTCAATGACGACCTCATTCTGGGCCATGATCTTTCCCTCGATCACCGTTTCCTGACTGATATAGGTGTTGGGCATGGACCGCGCCGCCCCCAGGCCCGATCCCGAGAGGCCGCCGGATGAGGAAGACCGGATCGGGGCGGGCTCCAGCAGGGTATTTTTGGGGGTCTGGGGGGCAACCATCCTGTTCTCCTTGCCTGAAAAGGCTTGTGCTTGGGGTTCACCTTCGGCGCCCGGCGTCCGGGCGGGTGTTTTGGGGGATCGGGCGAGCGCGGGCAATTCCGCCTGAGCCGGCTCCGATTTGTACCCGGTGGATTCCGGACGACCCGGGGTATCACTCCCCAGGACTTTACCCGGTGACTGACGGCTGAAAAGGCCCATGGTCTGTGTTCCTTCGTGCGTCTGACCGACCTCGCTCGCTGCGCAGGCAGGAGGCCGCGATCTGGTTCGACCGGCAATTTTCCGTTTCTCTTATAGTCTGCCCCGATGCGGGCCGCAATAAAAACCGCAAGGGGCGTTCGAAAAAAACAACAGGTTTTCCGAAAAAGAAGACGCGCGTACGGATAAGCGGATAAGGAGCGAATCCGAACGCTTCGGGCCCCGGTTCCCGTCTCCGTATCCGGCCGCTTTGGGTGTTCCCCGAACCCTTCCGCCCATCGGGAAATATCCGGTTTTCCGGTCGGGGCGGGTATTTCGTGCTTTTCTTTCGGGCCGCTTTTGCCTACGATGGGGGACAGAGTGAGAGACTCAGGGCGCGTGCGTTGTAAAACGGGGTCGGAGAGGTCCGCAGGGGGGAAAGATCCAGGTGCCGGCGGGTGGAGGGGCTTGACTCATGGCGACGGTGATCTATGAAATCAACACGGCGGTCTGGCTGGCCGAACAGCCGTGGTTCAACCCGGCGACGCCGGATCTGGCAGCGGTGCCCGAGGCGCAGGTACGGGCGTGGGCGGCTCTGGGGATCGAGGTGGTATGGTTTCTGGGGGTGTGGCGCAAGGGCGAGGCGACGCGCCGCATCAGCCTGGAGAACCACGAATTGCGCCAGCATTTCGAGCGGGTTCTGCCGGGGTGCGGACCGGAGGCGATCGGGGGGTCGCCGTTCAGTGTGTGGGATTACTCGCTCGACCCGGCGTATGGCGGGGCGGATTCGCTCCGGCGGCTGCGTGCGAAACTGCACGCGCAGGGATTGCGGCTGATGCTGGATTTCGTGCCGAACCATCTGGCCGTGGACCACCCGTGGGTGTCGGAACATCCAGAATGGTTTGTTGAAGCGAACGCGTTTGAAATCCAGCGCGAGCCGGGGAATTACTTCCGCGTGCCGGGCGATCCGGAGCGGGTGCTGGCCCACGGGCGCGATCCCTATTTTGCCGGGTGGACCGATACGGCGCAGGTGAATTACCACAGCCGGCTGGCGCGTCAGGCCATGATGGAACAGCTGTTGCGGGTGGCGGACGAGTGCGACGCGGTGCGCTGCGACATGGCGATGCTGGTGACCAATGCGGTTTTCCGCACCACGTGGGGGGACCTGTCGGTGCTCGACTACCCGGCGGGAGGACCGCCGGAATTCTGGGAAGAGGCGATCGGGGCGGTCCGCGCGCGACATCCCGAGTTTCTCTTCATGGCCGAGGTGTACTGGGACCTCGAGCGGGAGTTGCAGCGCCAGGGGTTCGATCTGACATACGACAAGTGGATCTACGACCACGCGCGCCAGGGGAATGGACTGGCGATGCGCGACCGGCTGGAGAAGACGTCCGATTGCCGTGCGAAGATGGTCCTGTTTCTGGAAAACCACGACGAGTCGCGAGCGGCGGCGGCCTTTGGGACGCGGGAACGGGCGGCGGCGGCGCTGATGGCGACGCTGCCCGGGGTGCAGCTGCTCCATGAGGGGCAGCTCGAGGGGCGGCGGGTCCATGTGCCCGTGCAGATGTGCCGGCGGCCCGCCGAGGCGCCGGACCCGGAGCTGGTGGCGTTCTATCGCGAGTTGATGCGGCTGATGCGCGAGCCGGTGGTGCGCCAGGGCGTATGGGTGCAACCGGCGGTGTGGGCGGCGTGGGAGGGCAATATCAGTGATCGGGCGATTGCGGCGAGCCTGCGCGTTCATGGCGAACAGCGTCTGCTGACGGTGTCGAATCTGGGGACGCATCGGGCGCAGGCGTATTGTGCGGCGCAGTTCGAGGCGGTGGACGCGCCGGTGGTGGCGCTGCGGTGTCGGTTTTGTGAGGCGCGCTACTACCGTTCGCGCGAGGCGCTGCTGGAGAAAGGGTTGTATCTGGACCTGGCGCCGGATGAATTTCACGTGTTGGAGATTGGCGCGGCGGCGGCGGGGGTGCCGCCAAACGATTATGAGGCGTGAGCCGCCACCTTCGTGTGGGGGAAGGCAATAACGGCGGGAATCGGGATCGCCCGGCGGATTTTTCCAGCAAACACAACATATAGTCCCCCAGTTTTCAGTCACATACAACATCCAATGCTTTCAGCAGAAAAATTCCGTTCTTTTTGTCAATTTGCGGGCTCCAGGGTCCCCCGGACAAGGCGGACGCGTTACGATTTTGCATTCAAGAAAAAGGCGGGACTGAAAACAACTTGTCCGTACTTTTCTTTGAAGCACAAACAAATTCAGAAACGAGTTTCGCGTTCACGCGGGATGGTCTGAAGCCGAGACAGGATCGAGAATCCCCTGCAAAAACAGGCAATTCTCTGTTTTAACTGATGGATAAAAATCCATTAAAAACTTAACAATACCCTATATTGGCGGGGTCTTCCCCGGGGGTGTGTGGATTCATGGCGAGGTACGTAAGCGGATTTTTTTGCGCATGAAGCGGAAAACTACTTGACAGAGGCGTCCCCAAAATGTCACCGTAAGGGTACGCTGACCCGTGGGATGGTCGTGAAGGCCGCGCGGGAGATGCAGCTTTGCCCGAGAGGGTGGCTGAAGAGCGGTGTTAGGCTTTTTTCTTTTTCGAGCAGTACAGTTTCTGGGTGACGTGGTTTCGCTTTGGCCTGCTGGGGTGACGATGCGCTCGGCAGGGGGTAGTACCGGGGTCTGAGCAGACCTCTCAAGGAGGAGGACGGGTGGTTTTCGCGCGGGGGATGAGCGTGCGGTTGGCGCTTTTTTCTGAAGGAATGCGTGCGTGAAGATCAGAGTGCGCGTCTGTCCGGGCCGGGATTTGCCGGGAAAGGGGCGGGGAAGGATTCCCCGCGCCGGTTTTTTTGCTTGCGGGGATCTGCGGGCGAAGAGTGTTTTTTAGGTTGACGCTGGCGGGGGGCTGGGGTTATATATGAAGGCCTAAGTGCCAGTTTATTTGTGCAAGGTTCTACCGAGCGGGATCGAATGC
>DAOPYU010000216.1:0-7782 GCA_035353095.1 Candidatus Sumerlaeota bacterium
ATGCGAAAAAACAACCCTCTTTACAATGTAAAAATGGAAGCAAATCCGTCTGGCGGTGTG
This sequence comes from Candidatus Sumerlaeota bacterium, assembly GCA_035353095.1. Taxonomy (GTDB): domain Bacteria; phylum Sumerlaeota; class Sumerlaeia; order UBA8349; family UBA8349; genus DAOPYU01. The sequence continues at coordinate 61 of DAOPYU010000216.1, forward strand.
ACCTCAATCTTTCCGAAAAAATCCGTTCTTCCAGAAAAGCGGGTGTCTTCACCCACTCGATCCCAGGCGAACCGTTTCTTCCGGTTTTTTGATTCTGAATAAATCGCAGTGAACAGTCCACACCCGAAGTCTTTCAGAGGGGCGGGCAAGATGCCCGCCCTCCATGAGAACCCCTTTCCGTCGAACGCTGGAGCGGTTCAAGATCATGAAAGACTCTATTATTTGTTCTTAAGAACCACCATCCACCCCCGGCCCGGCTGCACTTCGATCTCGTCCGTGGGCACCCAGGTGTGCGCTTCCTGAAAGTCCTCCACCGGGGGGGCGGTCAGTTGGGCGGTGGCGGGGTCCAGGCCCAGCGCCTTCCAGTCCAGGTCCAGTTTCACCCGCACGGGTTCCGGCGCCCAACTGGCCAGACAGATAAGCGCCTGATCTTTCTTGAGATAGACCGTTGCGAGAACGTCGGAGCGGTTGGTCCGGACCGGACAGGCCGGGTCCCAGTAGCCAATCATTTTTGTGCCCGTCATGCCGAACTCATCCCAGAACTTCCACTGAGGGCGCGGGTCGCCGGACCAGCCGAGCCGCTGCGTCATGCCGTAGAGCATCCCGCGCCACTTGTTGCCGCCCCCTTCCAGCATCTCGCTCATCAGGCCGAACGGAATGCCGGAGAGTTCCACCAGCCAGTGGTCGGGGTTGGCGTTGTAGTTGTGCCCTTCGCCGAACCAGATGCGGTGGTAATAGGGGAAGTTCTGCATGAAACAGTAGGCCGAGGGGGTGGACCCGGCGGTCGGGTCGAGGTGGCTCCAGGAGTGCATGTCCACGAGCAGGTGTTTCCCCTGGGCCTCGAAAATGCGGTGGGCGCGCTGGAACGACTTGCGGTCGAGCGCCGTGTCGTCAATGTAAAGTCCGTCGAAGTCGGTCCCGCAGAGCGTGAACGCGAGCCCTTCGAGGTAGAAGTTGTTGAGCCGAGAGTCGGGCGTGGTGATAACGGCCAGGTCGAGCAGGCCCTTGTAACGCCCCTGGATCACTTCGCGCCAGGCGGGGATGAAGCCGGTCTCGCCCAGATGCTCGACCAACCACGGATGCGGTCCGTTACCGTTCGTCAGCGGACGGGCCTCCTTGCCCGGTCCGGGGCAGATGATCTCGCCGTTCAGGCTCCAGAAGGCGAAAAGCTCGGGCAGGTTGTTCGTGATCTCGCGGGTCGTGTAATAGATCTTCAGCTTGATGCCGTTTTCATGAGCTTTAGCGACGCACTCCTTGAGCAGGGGCATCGAGAGGTCGAAATACGGGTAGTTGATCGTGGGGTTCTGCTCCTTGTTGTGGTGGATGTTGACCACGTTGGCGCCCATTTTTTTCACGCTCGCCAGATCGCGCAGGGCGGGATCTTCCACCCCCTGGTTCGGATGCAGGTATCGCAGGGCCCACTGTTCCTCCGTGTTGATCGGGTGGAACGGGGTCAGGTAGAGGTTGAATCCGAAGAGGAGCGATTCCCCCGCCTTCATCGTGCGGGCGCCACTGTACGCCACCACGCGCACGTTCCCCTCGGGGTTGCGGTCGAGCCGAATGCCGCCGCTCTGGCCGTCGGCGCCCCCCCACGAATCGGGGATGAGCAGCGGGCGGAAATGGTAGTAGCAGTTGATGAGCGGGGTGCGCCAGTTGCCCCCGAAGAACTGAATTTTCGCCCCGGAATTGACGGCGCCGATCCAGACGCCATCCTGGTTGAACTTCGGATTCCATTTCCAGTCCACCCGGTCCGGGCATTTGCCGCTGGGTTGCCCCAACCCCATGAAATAAGGGGACGATTCTTGGGCGAACTCCGTCTCCAACCGGATGTCCTGGATCTTCAGATCCCGCGCTGATGAAACGGAGCAGCCGTAACGCAGGAACCCGTCAAACTCGAGTAACCCGTCCACCGTCAGGCTCAGAGCGTCCGTTTTCGATACCGCCTGCCAGACCACCGCCCCCTTCTGCTCGCGCAGGAACTTCACGGTGGCGGGAGGAAGCGCAATCGGCCCCGTTTCCGTCTCGATGACAAACCGCAGCGGCTGGCTGAAGAGCCGTACCGCCGTGTCGGTAATCGCCGTGTTCGACGGGGAATAGTGCGACATCACCTGGGCGGGCAGGCCGGAAACGGGGTCCAGTTCCACGCCGTGACCCAGGAAGTTCAGCCGGGTGTCCTGCCGCGCAATCGGCTGGTACGGCTGGGTGACCACGTCGTCGTCCAGGCCGATCTTCGAGTCGAGCCAGCGCAGGCGCGACAGGCGCCACGAGTCGTGGTCGCCGTGGTCCGTGAGGACTTCGCCCCCGATCTCGAGGGCCACGTCGAGGGTCTGCGCAAAACCGGCGGCGTCCTTCACCGTCAGTTTCCCGCGATAGGCGCCGCTCGCCTTCTCGGGCACCTCGACGCCGATCCACAACGCCTGCACCTGGCCTTGGGCGACGGAAACCTCTTTCTTCAGAGGCCGTCCCAGAAAATCGGAACCGCCCAGGGTGATACAGCGCAGGCGGGCCGGTTCGATTTTACCCGGATTCCCCTCCAGATCGCCGAACTCGACCGACAGGTTCTTCAGGTCTCGTTTGGCCGCAAACACCCCCACCTGAAAGACATAGAATTCGCCCGGCTGGGCCTTGCCCCGGAACGAGCCGGTGTGTGCCGCCCGGTCCGTCAGCCACCGCTTGGGAAGCGCCTTGTTCCACCGGATCGAATGCCGACGGTCTTCGGTGAAGAGCACGCCGTCCGTTTTCGCTTCGCCCACAAAAGCCGCCTGGTCCTCCGCGGACGCGAGCAGGTCCATCTCACTTTTTTCGGTGGGGTCGTAGAGCATTTTCTCCACACCCACCGAGGGAACATTCACCGGCTCTGCGGCCCATCCGGGGCATACCGAGACCGTCAGTGCGGCCCATAAGACGATTCGGAAGATCGTTCGACAATTCTGGTTCATAGATGTATCTCCTCTATTTTCAAATATTTCTGATTCTGTTTCCCGACAGGGTGCATCTCCAGGCTTGATTCCGGGGCGGTCTCGTGGTGAGATGGAAGTGGACCGTTTTGTTCTCCGGGGAAAGGGGGTTCCCTCGGAAAGGATTGGAGTGACCTGGAACGTCTTCGAACCGGCATGATGCCTCAGATCGTTCCCGGGTTCCAGCGTTTTTTCCCGGGAGGGGGGGGCTTGACGGGAGCATCAAGAAGTCATTGTATGACAAAAGAACCTCAGCCCGCTTCAGCGGGCTCTTCTTTGCACCCGCCTTCAGGCGGGGTGTTTCTGACTCCTTCTCCTTTTCAAAGCCGGCTTCAGCCGGGCTTTCTTTCGGAGGACGGGGCGAGAAGTGATTTCCAGGGAAGCCGCGCTGAAGCGCGCTTCAGCAAAAGAAGAGAATTCCCCTCCCCGCCTGCTGAAGCAGGCCCACTTCACCGGACAGATAGGGGGAAATCTCTCGGTTTGTCACGGCTGCATCAGACTTTTGGATTCTCCTGCAGTCCGTAAAATTTCCTGTCCGGTAAAAACGGGGAGGCCCCGAGGTGGCCCGGGCGTCCCGCCCGTGAAGGACCGACGCCTTCATCGGCCGGACCGGGAATTCCGGGATTTTGTTTCAGGCCTCCTTCTCATGGGCGGGACGCCCATGCCACCTCAGAACCGCCTTCCCTGCCGGGTGAAGGCCCGGAAAGATTCCGTCGCGGGGGATCGGGATATGCAGCGCCAGATTTTGCACATGGACATGGACACGTTTTTCGTCTCGGTCGAGCGGTTGTTCGACCCGAGCCTGTGCGGGGTGCCGGTAGTGGTGGGGTCGGACAATCCGATGGGGCGCGGGGTGGTGGCCAGCGCCAGTTACGAGGCCCGACGGTTCGGCATCCGGTCGGCCATGCCGCTGCGCGAGGCCTACTACCTCTGTCCCCGGGCGCGGTTTGTGAACTGTACGCCCGGGGCCTATTCGGAAGCCTCGCACGCGATCCGGGCGCTGTGCGAAGAGGTGGCGCCCGTGGTCGAGATGGCCTCGGTGGACGAGGCGTATCTGGATTTGACGGGGACCGACCGGCTCTACGGTCCGGCGGGGTGCGTGGCCGACCGGTTGCAGCAGCGGATCGCCACGGAACTGCGCCTGCCGGTCTCCTTCGGCTGGGGCGAGAACAAACTGCTGGCCAAGGTGGCCTCGGCCTACTCGAAGCCCCACGGGCTGTTCCGCGTTTTTCCCGGGCAGGGGCGGGCCTTTCTGGCGCCGCTGGAGTTGCGCCGCCTGCCGGGGATCGGGCCGAAGAGCGCCGCGCTGCTTGGCCGTTACGGCCTGAAACAGATTGGCGATCTGGACCGGATCGGCGAGCGGTGGCTGGGCGAAACGTTGGGCGAGGCCGGGCGCGCGCTCTACCGTCGCGCCCGCGGCGAGGATTCCTCGCCGGTCGTTCCCTGGCGCGCCGCCCAGTCCGTGAGTCGCGAGCACACCTACGACACCGACACCTCCCGGCGTTCCGAGCATCTGGCGACGCTCTCGTTTCTGAGCGAACGGGTCGCGGCGGGCCTGCGGCATGAGGGGAAACAGGCGCGCCGACTCACGCTCAAGCTGCGTTACAGCGACTTCCAGACCCTCACGCGGGCCACCACGCTGGTGGCTTCGACGGCGGACGACCGGGAGATTTTCCGCACGGCCGCCGCCGCGCTCGACGTTCTGTGCCAGCGGTCCGTGCCGGTGCGGTTGCTGGGCGTGTGCGCCGGGGAACTGGAAAGCGGCGGCGGGTGGGAACAGTTGGACCTGTTCGCGGCGCCCCGCGACGAACAGGCCGGGCAGATGGCCCAGGCGCTCGACCGGATTCGCGAGCGGTACGGCTTCGGTTCCATTCTGCGGGCGCGTTCCTGGGAATCGAAATATACCCCTTCTCCCCCATTGTCCGGTACGGTAAAACGTTGTTTCCCGGGGCGTAAAAAAACCGGAAATCTTTGAGTCGGAATGTCCGCTTTCCCTTGCGTTGGGCGGGGAAGCGGGCATAAAATACAACCGGATGGAGATCCGGGAACCGCTCGATGGCCGATTTGCCCCCACTGTCCGCCAGAAAAGGTTGAAAGCGGGAGGGGTCGGTCTTTTTCCCAGAGAGAGCGAAAGGAGACGTGTTGTTGCAGACATTAGCCGTTCAGGGACTGGTGAAGAAGTTCAACTCGCGCACGGTAGTCAATCATGTGGACTTGCAGGTCAACGACAATGAAATCGTCGGATTGCTGGGGCCGAATGGAGCGGGGAAAACGACCACTTTCAGCATGATTGTCGGGATCACGCGGCCCAACGAGGGGCAGATCCTGTTCAACGATACCGATATCACGCAATTGCCCATGTACAAGCGCTCGCGCCTGGGGGTGGGGTACCTCGCCCAGGAGGCGTCGGTTTTCCGCAAGTTGACGGTCGAGGAAAACGTCCTCGGCATATTGGAAACCATGAAGTTGAGCCGCTCCGAGTGCCGCGACCGCCTCGAGGCCGCGCTCGAGGAACTGGGGCTGGCGCACCTGCGCAACAGCCCGGCCTACACCCTCTCGGGGGGCGAGCGCCGCCGCGTCGAGATCGCCCGGGCGCTCGTGACCGAGCCGAAATTCATGCTCCTCGACGAGCCGTTTTCGGGCGTGGACCCGCGCGCGGTCGAGGACCTGCAGGTCATCATCCGCCAGATGCGCGCCAAGGGACTCGGCGTACTGATCACCGACCATAACGTGCGTGAGACGTTGACCGTCACGGACCGCTCCTACGTGATCCATGAGGGGAAGGTGATGATTTCCGGTACGGCCGAGACGCTGATCAACGACCCGCGGGCGCGCGAGCTGTACTTTGGCGAAGGATTTTACATGCGCCTCGACAATCAGAAAGGTGAGCGGAACTGAGCGGAAAGGAGGCTGTTATTTTCAGATAGAGCAGAAAGTGGTATCGAGGGAGACCCGGCATTTCGCGGCTTCAGCCCTCGGCCCGGAATCCGGGGGGCATCGAGCCCCAGGTTGGGGCGTTCCACATCGCAGAGAAGGAGACGTTTCCATGTCCCCACGCATCATGTGTCACCATCATGAATTGAGCGATCTGGATCGCGACATGATTACCCGCAAGATAGGGAGTCTGAGAAAGTTTTTCGAACGGATCCGCGAGATCAGCGTGATCCTGGACGAAGTGCGGCACGAGTGCCATGCCGAGTTGTTGATTTTCGGACCGCAGCTGAGCCTGCGCGTCAAGGAAACCGACGAGGACATGCGCACGGCGTTCGAGGGGGCCCTGAACAAGGCCGAACGCATCCTGGCTAAGACCAAAGACAAGAAGTGGGGAGGAAAGAAGCACGCCGGCAACATGACGATCCGGCGATTCGAGCCGATTTCGGAGGAAGCCGACCAGACCGCCGCAGTGGCCGCGGCACCGGTGGAACTGTCGGTGGAACACGTCGAGCCGGAATACATGACGCTCGAACAGGCTCGAGACGAAGTACTCCGCCGTAAAAACGGCATGCTGGTGTTCATCAACCAGAAAACGGACGAGGTCAATATCCTCCACTGCAGCAGCGTCACCGGCCAACTGGAACTGGTCGAACTGACCCTGTTCCAGCCCAACTCGCTGGTTCTGGCCGAAGCGGTCGAAGGAGTTTGAGATACCCCCGAACCGGGAGCGTTCCGGCGCGCGGAAAGCCGCCCGGGCGGCCCGGTTTCCGGGATCCCATCCTGAATGAGGAAATGGACGGTTTCCCGTTTCAGGTGCTTGCAGATTTCAGAACAGCACGGGTTTGAGGATCGGGTTGAACTCATGAATTCTGTTTCTGGCCGCATCCCGCCCCCTTCGGAGAGCGGGGTGCGGCATTCTCTTCTTGAGAGGGGGAAAGGCGGAGACAACCATGGAATGGATTCAGGAACTGCTTAAGCACGTGAGCCCGGAAACCCTGTTGTTTGTGGTTCTGGTCGCTCTGTCACTCCTCTCCCGTTTCGTGCAATACATCGGGATCGCTTTGCGAAAAGCGTCGGACCAGACGAAACCGGCGCTGTCCCGGGAAGAAACACGGGAGACCCTGCGTGAACCCTTGACACTTCCGCCTGCCGAGCGCGGCAAGCCGCAATCCGCCGCTTCTGCCGCAATCCCTCCGATTCCGTCGGCATCGGTCCGCCCCGCCGCTCCTCAGCCCGAGCGTCCGACCCTGGAAACGCTGGCCGAAAAAATGATCCGGGAAATCGAATGGGCGATGAAAGAGACTCCCGGCGAGGCCCCGCCGAGTGCGTCCCCGTCCCCTCCGGCGCCCTCCGTCCTGCCGCCGGTTCCGCCGTTTGTTCCGGCTTCCGCCCCGGTTTCGGCTCCCAGGCCGCATCCCAAGCCCATCGCCGCGCCGCAGTCCTCCTCCGCCATGCGGAGCCGCTCCGTCCAGCCGCCCCGACGTTCGAAGCCTGCGCCAGCGCCATTCATGGAGGTTTCCACGCCGCCTGTTGAGACCGGGCACGTGATCCAGGTTGCCGCCGACGGTCGCCGCATGACCGCTTCCGGCATCGAGATCCATTCGACCACCAAAATACAGGGAGCGCGGTTCGAGCATCTCGCCGTGCTGCACTCCCCCGAGGATCTCCAGCGGGCCATCCTGCTGCACGAAATTCTCTCGCCCCCCGTCTCGATGCGCCCCCGGCGGTTTCTGCCTTCTCGCGCGTCCTGACAGCAGGGCGTTTCAGGAGGTGGCACGAGCGTCCCGCCCAAGAATCGGTTCGTACCGCCGGCGTCCCCGCCGGCGCGGTT
>DAOPYU010000217.1:0-2160 GCA_035353095.1 Candidatus Sumerlaeota bacterium
CGCTCCATTCAGCAGCCGCACGGCCCCCATATTACCCGAAACGTCTCCACTCGACACATACACGATTCCATTGGCGGGGGATTTTCCGCTCTCGATCAGGTTGGCGATGTTCAGGTCAATCGAGGCTATGGTTTTCTTTTCTCGGGCGTCGTAGAAAGTCGTCTGCGTGAGAATACTCTTCGTCACGGCCCCGACCTTATAGGTCGGAAGAACCGCATTGCCGTCGGCATCTTCCATCGAAACCGTCGCGCCCGTCCGGAAAATCTTCAGGCCGGCCTTGTTCTCGAACTTCTGCTGCTGCAGGGCATAACAGTCGTTGGCGTTGTCCGCCCGCTCGATGATCGCATGTGGATCTATGGAAGAGGGGATCGGCAACCCGACCCGGCTCACCCCCTGCGCGGAGTCCTTCACATACCCGCCCCACCGATCCTCGGCCCCCGTTACCCAATTCCCGGCGGTATGGTCGTACCAGCCCCCGCCGGTATTCATCGAAACCAGCCCCGTCCCATTAGAGAACCTGACATCGCCATTGGAACCCGACTGCCCCGATTCGCTGTAACGGCCATGGTACAAGCCGCCCGCGACGGTGACCTGCTTCAGGAAATCGAGCCCCGCATTCGACTGCACATAGGTGTTGCCGTTGGAGTGGACCCGGCCCGTCACCGTCATGTAGGCGCCCGGAGCAATCTCCAGAGTGTCGTCGTAGAAGATCGCGAACGCATACATCGGGATATACAGAACACTGAAGTTCTGGCGCAACCGCACGCCCGGGTGGTCGAAGCGTCCGGCCGTTCCCCCGGTTTTCTTCGCCGTAATATCCACCCGATACGTGATTGTGTAACTATCCATCAGTTCGAAATCCTGACCCGCCGGTACCGGTTTCTGGCCTTCGAAAATTTTCTCGACCTTGTAGTTCGAAAACGTGTAACCCGGCAGGGTCGGCAACGTATCATCCAGCGCTGCGATCTTGTCGAGGAAGTTGGCGACATTGGACTGGTTCATGAACTGAATCTGCCCAAGCGTCTTGCTCAACACCAACTCCGCCGCGGCAAATTCGTCCTTGTAGGTCTCGTATCGGGCGCGATTGTTCACCTGCTGGGTGGCCAACCCGACCAGACTGACGGCCATGGCGATCAGGATCCCGCCGATCAACATGACGGAGACCAGAATAGTCCCCCGGCGCCGCGCTCCCCGCCCCCGAAACCCCTGCGGTGCAGCCGCCCCGTACCCGCTGCAGAAAATCCGAGCTTGCTTATTCATGGCCCCATCCTCCACAGAAACAGTCCCTGTCTCCGTCACAAAATTCCCAGCCCCCCCATACGCGCCGTTGCACCAATGCGCGCCGCCAGCCAACACCATGCTAGTTTCTGGGTCCTACCGTGATATTGATCTCCACCCCCTGAACGCCTGGACCCGAGAAACGATCGTTGACATCCGGATCTTCCAGAACCACCGGATCGCCCACCCGCATCCAGACCGTCACCGGCGTTGTGGGCCCGTTGTAGCTGAAAGCGTGGGCATTCTCGACACTGAGCATGTTCCCATCCTTATCCTGTTCCAAAGGCGAGACCCAGTGTCCCCAGATCTCTTCATCCCCGGCAACCGAAGTATCGGGATCGAACACCAGCTCATTGTCATTGGAGGTCGAGAAGACCCCATCGCCCGAGACCAGTTCGATCGAGCGCTTTCCCGCCGGTTCGCCCCTGCGGGAGAATTCGACCCGATTGCCCTTCAGGGCGGGCACGCCGGAAGCGTCAATCACCCGCGGCGGCACTCCCTGTGTCGTGGCCATCCGGAGTTCCCGGTTGATCTTTTCGATCAGGGGCGCCGTCTGGTTCAGGGCCACTTCCTGATAGGAGATTGAACGGTGCAAACGCGAACCCAAGACAATCAGGGAAACCAGTCCGATACTGACCGTCAACCCGATTGAAGAGGCAAACAGGACTTCGACCAGGGTCATCCCCCGCCGGTGTCCCCATTGACCACGTGAAACCCGAATACGCATCTCTCTGCTCCCCGACACGTTAGAACCCCATGTCTTCTGTATTGTTCTTGCGGTTGACGATCAGGGACCGGATAGTTTGCGAGTATTCCTTCCCCATGTATTCCCACGTGGTCGTGATCTGAACCGTTTTGCCATTGTTGATCAGATACTTGGCG
>DAOPYU010000217.1:2260-7773 GCA_035353095.1 Candidatus Sumerlaeota bacterium
AGGGGCGGGTTGGAACTGTAGGCAATGTCGGGATAGTTGGTGGGCCCGACATTCTTGAACTCGTCAATGGCCATCTTTTCAAAGAAGCCTTGAGCGATGTTCTTGGCGGCAATGGCGTTACTGCTGAGGCGGGTTAAACGGGAGGCGAAAATAAAGGCGGAAATGACACTACCACTCATCAACAGAAGGAGAGCCATGGCCACCAGCACCTCGACCAAAGAAAAGGCTCTGCGCTTCCGCCGCAAGCAAGACGGAAAAAGACAGGGGCTGTTCATATGTGTCCTATTCTACAGAAAATGGATTCATGGGAACCTCCTTCCACTCAACACGACCGCATTATATCCGACCCCTGCCCGGTCTGTCAATACCTTTCCACTCTCTATCTCAAACTTCCCCGGTAATTCCCACCCGTCGAGTGGGATAATCTTCCGGACCTCTGGACAAGCAGGAGCGGATGGTCTCCCGGGACCGGCCCGATCCGCGCGAACTCCAACTAAAACAGACCTGAAAAAAGCCGTGCAACTCAAGGCGAAACATGCTCTACTTACCACGCAAAGGGGGGTGTTGCGCCTCTTTTTCCCCGACCCTCCACTCGCAGTAACCCCGCCGCAACCCGGCGCCGGGCGCGGGCATACGATGTTGAACACCGATGGAAAGGAATTTGTGTCCACGCTCATGAACATCCAATGGTTTGAATCCGATCTCGATTACAATCGTCTGATTCTGGCAAGCGACGTGGGGGGCACCAACACGACCCTGAGTCTCATGGCGGAACGCGAGGGCGACTTTGCCATGCTGCTGAAATGCGCCTTCCAGACGCGCAACGTGACCTCCTATGCCGAATGCGTCGAGGCGACGCTGGCCGAGGCCGCCTCCCGCAACACGGCGCTGCGCCCCACCCTCTGCTGCATCAGCCCCGCCGGTCCCATCGAAAACAACCGCTGCATCATGACCAATATCGCCTGGCAACTCGATGGCCAGGCCCTTGAGCAGCGTTTCGGATTCAAGACCCGCCTCATCAACGACTTCGCCGCCATCAGTTACGGCCTGCCGCTTCTCGACACCCGCAATCCCGAACAGATCACCGAACTGCCCCACCCCGACGAGGGCCTTGTCAGCCAGGTCGGAACCGTTCAGGCGGTTCTGGGCGCCGGAACCGGCCTGGGAGTGGGATGCATCCATCAGGTGGGCAAACGCTATGTGGCGCTGCCCTCCGAAGGCGGCCATGCGGGGTTTGCCCCCTTCGACACCGAAACCCGGGAACTGGCCACCTATCTCCACAAGCGGATCGGGGATTACCTCGACGCCGAACTGTTCGTGTCCGGGCAGGGGATCACCAATATCTACCACTACTTCAAGGAAGTCCGCCGTGTCCCGATCGAAGGGCACCTGGCCGAAATAGACGCCCTGCCGGACACCGAGAAACCCCCGCTCATTTCGCGTTACTCGACCACCGACCCCGTCTGCCACGACATTTTCCGCCTGTTCGTGAAAGTTTATGGGCGTTTTGCCGGAGATGTGGCCTCGTTCTTCCTGTCGCGCAAGGGGCTTTATCTCGCGGGGGGCATTGTCACCAAGAACGAGTACCACTTCCTGGCCGACGACCTCTTCGTGCGCAATTTCGAGAAGTGCTACTGTCCCAATATCGAACGCGTGCTCAAGACGATCCCGGTCTATATCGTCAAGGATTATTCTGTTTCGCTTTACGGCGCCGCCAACGCCATCTGCAATATGCTCGACGACTGAGAGAGTCACAGACCCGGCCGGCAAGGTCAGGGCGCGCCCATCGGCTCTCAGACACGGAGGCCTTTCTGACATGGACAGCGTTTCTCCCCTCTCTCTCCTGATCCTCTGTGCCCGGCCGGAAACCGCCAGCGACATCGCCCGGTCCCTGAATGCCCTGTCGCTCCATGCCATTGTGGCGCCCACTCCGGCGGAGGCCATCGGACGCCTGAAAGAGCGACGGTTTCAGGCCGTGGTGGTCGAATCGGCCCTGGGCGGGAAAACCGCCGAGACTTTTCTGGCCAACTGCCTCGAGCATTTTCCCGCCATGCGCCGCATCTTGCTCGACACCACGGCGCTGCGGCAGAACCAGCCGACTCTGATCGAGGAACTGGAACTCAGCGCCTGTTTTTCCGAAATCCTGGACGCCTCCTCCGTGCGTGACCTGCTTCTGGCCGGTACAGAGCCGCAGACCGAACCGTCTCCCAACGACCCCTCCCCCGGGACGCTTGAATTGCAGTTCCAGAAAACGCCGATTTTCAACGCCCGCGAGCGCATCACGTTTCTCACCCACACCTCCGTCACGCTCACCAGCATGATCGAACAGCCCGACCTGCGCCTGCCCACCCTGCCCGAGATCGGCCAGCGCCTCCTGCCCGTGCTCAACAGCGACCAGGCGGGGTTCGACGCCATCGCCGCCCTGGTCGAGAAGGAACAGAGCATGTCGGCCCGCCTGCTCCAGATCGCCAACTCGCCCATCTACGCGGGCTACGAACGGATCAACAACCTCACGCAGGCGGTGGCGCGCCTGGGCCTGCGCGAGACCCGCAATATCCTCATGACCGTCATCGCCGAGGACCTCTTCAAGACGCCCTACCGGTTTTTCCGGGGGATCATGCGAACCCTCTGGCTCCACAGCGTCAGCACGGCCTACGCCTGCGAAGTCATCGCCCAGCGCATTGCCATCCCCGAGACCAAGGATTTTTTCACGCTGGGCCTGCTGCACGACATCGGCAAGCTGCTCATTCTTCACCTGCTTGAAATCGGGCGCAAAGACGGGCGCTGGAACGAGAGCGACCTGGACGAATTCAACGTAAGCCAGATTATGCTCATGCGCCACCACGACCTGGGCGCCCGGCTCCTGGAGAAATGGATCTACCCACCCCGTCTGCACGAGGTCGTGCGGCTGCACAACGACACCGACGGCCTGTCGCACCACAACGAAGGGGTCGTGGTCACCTACTTTGCCAACCTGCTCACGCGCAAGTTCGGCTACAGCCTGATTCCGTTCGAGGAGAAAGATTTCTCCCTTTACGCCATCGCCTCGGCGCTGAACTTCACCCCGGCGACCTGCGAAGAAATCGAGCGGGAAGTGTGCGACCTGATCGCCCGCATCAAGCGCAGCTGCCTGGGACAGGGATAAGCGCCCTCTTTCCCGGAAAAAACCTCAAAAAAAATCTGAGAGTACGATCCACTCGAGCGCACTCTCAGAAAGCGATATTGAGGGAAAATGCGAAAACGGACGAGTGCCCGGGAATCCGCTCAGCGTCTTGGGGCGTTCGCTCGCCCGTAGCTGAAGAACCGGATATCGCCATAACTGCGCGTTCCATTCGAGGCATCGTAATCCACCATGGCGGCTTCGGCGCTCAGACCGTCATCCCACATGCCATACATCCAGAATTTCTTGTCCGGTCCACGCGATTCGATCCAGCAGGCCGGGTACCCCATGGTTTTTCCCAGCGCCAGACTGTATCCACTGTCCATATCATTGTTGAACTTGATGAACTGATCGCAGTTACGCCATTCATAGTGCGAGTTCCACATGTCATCTGCATTCCCGGTCGCGAACTTGTAGGGAGAGAAGGGATCGAGAATCGGCAGACTGGCGAGATAGGCGATGGGAGTCGTCAGCACATAACACCGCGACATCGGCGGTTGAATCCACCCCTCAGGCTGTTCCGACGCGTTCAACTTAAAGCACAACGGGTACACCCCATTGTCCGTCCGGTACAATTCCGCTCCCTGAATGACCGTGCGCATGTCGGACTTGACTCGCGAGATTTTGGCGCGCGTCTGGGCCTCGAGGAAGTTGGGTACCGCGACCGCTGCCAGAATGGCGATAATCGCCACCACGATCAACAACTCAATCAGAGTAAAACCTTGCCATATCCTTCTGCGCATAGTCCCATCTCCTTTGCGGGCCTTCCCCGCCGGTTTTGAAACCGGATACGCCAATCCATCCCTCTGAGTGCGTATCCGAACCCGCCTGAGACACCGTGACCTTTTTTGGAACCTGCATTCACATCTGGAAGAGAGAAAACCCTGTCGTTCGCCATGCTCCGGCAACCCACCCAGATTACTTTACACGTGAAAGGAACGCAAGCGAAAAATGAGGCCCGCTTCAAAAAAAACCGGGCCGCCTCGACCGGGGGCAAAGAACAGCGAAAAAACGGGGGAATATCGAAAATATCAAAGACGCGTTCCATTCAGAAAGACTCTGAAGAAAAACGTCCCTGACGCGCATCCTACTTACACGTGAAAATGATAGAGGGACACATGGGGCCTTTCAGGAGCCGGGCGTCCCCTTATTCCGGATCGATCGCGTGCCCTTCTTCGGCAAAACGACGGAGTTTGTAGATGAGAGAACGGCGGCTGATCCCGAGGGCTTTGGAGGTTTCGGTACGGTTGAAATTCTTCTCGCGCAGGGTTTGCAGAATCACGATGCGCTCGATGTCTTCCATCCGTTTGCTCGAGGAATTGGCCAGAGCGGGGGCATCGGCGGATTGCGCGGCCGCATTCTGAATGCGCTTGGGCAGGTGCTCGGGCAGAATCAACTCGCCACGCGCCATGAGGACCGCGCGTTCCATGGCGTTCTGCAACTCGCGCACGTTGCCGGGCCAGGCGTAGAGCGCCAGGCAGGTGGAGACCGATGCGGAAAAACGGGGCGAAGCGCCCCCGAGAAACTTCGATGCAAAGAGCGTGGCCAGCGGGAGAATGTCAGCCTGGCGCTCGCGCAACGGCGCCAGATAGATCTCGATGACGTTGAGGCGGTAGAACAGATCCTCTCGGAAGCGGTTGTTGGCGACTTCCTCCTCGAGGTTGCGGTTGGTGGCCGCGAGCACTCGCGTGTCGATGTGAATTTCTTCATTGGAACCGACCCGGTTGAACGTGCCATTCTGAATCACGCGGAGCAGTTTCGCCTGAAGCGAGGGAGACATTTCCGAAATTTCATCGAGGAACAGAGTCCCGCCGTTGGCCTCTTCAAACCGGCCGATACGCCGACCCGCCGCGCCGGTGAACGCCCCCTTCTCGTGACCGAACAATTCACTCTCCAGAAGATTTTCCGGAATGGCCGCGCAATTGACCTTGAGGAGGGGACGCGGCGCGCGCGGGCTCCAGGCATGGATCAGGTCGGCGATCACTTCCTTCCCCGTGCCGCTTTCACCGGTAACCAGAACCCGGGAGTCGGACTTGGCGACCAGGGCGGCCTCACGCAGGCAATCGCGGATCTGCGGACTTTCAGCCACCACCTGCGGCGGCAGAGGCGGCAGGTCCACCTGCGCGGTCGCAGCCCCGCACTCCCGCCCCCCCACCGTGTGGAGGACGTTGTCGAGCAACTCGTCGAGATCAATCGGTTTCTTGAGGTAATTGACCGCTCCGTCGCGCATGGCGCCCACGGCGTCGCGAATGTCGGGAAACGCTGTGACCATCAGGACGGGCAGGGTGGGGTGCTTCTCGCGGGCCAGACGCAGCGTCTCGAGGCCCGAAATACCCGGCATGCGCACATCGGA
>DAOPYU010000218.1:0-7695 GCA_035353095.1 Candidatus Sumerlaeota bacterium
TATAGAAGGGGTTGGTTGTGGCCATCGTCAGCGCCGTCCCCACCTGATTCCAGTTGGCGCCATCATCGGTCGAGTAGTAGCCCGTAATCTGATCGCCCGCCTTCTCAAGTTTAAGCATGACGGGAAACACGATACTGGCCACTTCCGCGCTGCTGACAGCCGAACTGATCCACGACTGGAGCGCCACCCCGCTCCCCCCCGGTCGCAGAAAACAATCCGCCATGGTGCCATTCGTGGCCAGATCCTGACGGATCATCACACCCGTCTTGGACCACGAGTACACCGCATCGGAACTCTCGATCTTGGCGACAATACTTCCATCCCCTATCGCCATCTTGTAGCCAAACGTAAACTTATCCGAACCATTCCAAATATCGCCACTCGGGGGCGATACCAGCGTGGCTCCCGTTCCATCCGGCGTGAACGTGACTGAACCGTTTTCAGCCGCAGCGGTCACACCGATGTTGCGGACATTCCACTCCTGAGCCTGAGCCGCCATCCCCACACACAGCGCCAGTCCCAGAAAAAGGAAGATGCGCAACGTCTTCGCAAATGAAGAGTCAAACCATTTCCTTCTCATAACCCCTGTCCCTCCTGTTTGGATGAATAAAATTGATAGGGAATGGCTCCATCCGATGCGAAAGTTCTCGTTTGAACAACGAGAAACCCCGCCCGAGTTTCCCCTCTCTCGTGAGATCCACATCCTCAAATTCAAACAACGCATCTGAGGAAAGCCATTCTTAAAACCCACGCTCACCCTACCCCGAAGCGATCCGGCAGTTCAAGAAAAAAAAGCACTTCTTTTTGATTTTAACACCACCCTTTAAAATTGCTTGCGATGACAGCATACATTTTTCCCATTTGAAACAAAACGCCCAGGCGCACTCTTCCTGCCCGAAAACACGGGCAAAAAAATAATCGCCGGGCGCTCCAGATATACGCGCGAAAACAATACAAAAAATTAAATATCACTTTCAAAATCCCCGGCCAGAACACAAAAGAGGAATATTTCTATTATTTATGGAATAGGAATAACAAAAAATAACCGTCCCTTTTTCACAGCATTTCTAAAAATATTACAATCGGCCTTCTGCCGACTGCCGCCTTTCACACGGGCCGAAATTGTCCCCCGGAAAAGACAAACAGAACCGACTCTTCCCTGAGGGAATCCGTCCGGAAAAAGTACAGGGGGGCAGAACGAAGCATCGGCCTTCGACAATCCCGAACCCCCTTCGCCCCGGTCGTCCGCCTTCCTCGTCCCCCCGAAAACCGGAACCTCATCTTCAATCGTCTCCGGCTACGCCCGAATCTCCATTCCGGCGTAGCCCGACCTGTCCGGCAGACGCAAACCCGCAACATGCCCGCCATCCGGGTCTTGCGAAACGGAAGAAACCCCGGGAAACGGGGGATATTCAGGGAATCTCCCCACCCCGAATGAGGAGGCGTTCCTGAATCGGTCAGTCCCCCCTTCAAAAGTCCTGTTGTAAAAACAGGTCCCGATAAGGTATAAGCGAACGGTTGGCTTGGAAACCGTCGGGAAATGTTCCAGAAAATTAAACCTGTTCCCGGCCCGAAAAGCTGCCGAAAAACCGATTCCCCGCTGAAAGAGAATACGATTCGTCCTCCGACAGACCCGTTGACCATTCCAAAGGATTCGCATCGCATGCCAGACAAGAACGCACTCCCCCAGCCCAGTCATTGGGAACGTATCCGCAAGTTGAAAGAGGCCACGGATCTTCGCCAGGTGGCGGCTCATCTGGGGTTGAGGCCGGAGGGTAAACGCTACTTCTGTCCCCGGTGTCAGACACCCGACACAACCTCGCCCGAACAGAAACCGGAACTGGTGATTCTGGACCGGGTTTTCCTCTGCGACCGGTGTGGAACGGGAGGAGATGTCCTGACCTTGATCCGGATCGTGCGAGGCGGGGGATTGCAGGGAACAATCGAATACCTGGAACAGTTGATCCAGACACAAAATACCGGGGCCCAGACCCCTCCTTCTTCTTCCCCGGTCGAATCCCGCTGGAAACCGACCGGACGAACCAGTCCCCCTCCCGTTCCAGTTCCCCAAGAACCCGAGATCGAACCGGCAGAACCCGGTCTTCCAGGTTCCGCGCCTCAATCTCCGATCCCGGCCGAGGAGATACCGGAGCCGGCAATCGCCTCCGCCGGGCAACCCGAATTCCCCCCGACGCCAACGGATTCGTCTCTTCTCCCGACCGATTCAACACCCCCACAGCCCTCCCTGTTTTCGGATCTTTTTCTGGAAGAACGGGGAAACGTCGAACCGCCCGAACAACAGACCGCCCCGACTCCGCCGGAAGAAACCTCGGGCGAGAGCCGGACCAGCGCCATCGAGGAAGCGGAAGGCGAACGGGGCGAACCCGCGGAACCGCAGCCCATGCCGAGCCCTTCCGAACAACGCTCTGCGGTCTATGCCGCCTTTCTGGCGGCCTGCTGGCCAATCGAGAGCGCGCGGTTCGTCGTCAGCTGGCTCGAGGAACGCGGCCTGAGTGTCGAGACCGCGACACGGCTGGGGATCCGCCTGTGTGGCGCGAGCTACGCCGACCTGATGGAACGGCTCGAAAAGGAACTGGGACAGGAAGCCCTGATCGAAGCGGGCCTCCTGACCGAGAATCCGGAACGAACCGGTTATGTCCCAACCTTCTGGCCCTATTTCAAACATTCCGTCGCCTTTCTGGTCGTCCCTTACCTGCAGGAAGGAAAACCAGTCTATCTGAAAGCCCTGCCCCCCCTGGACCGAAAACGCGGAGACGAGTTGCAACTTCCTCCCATGATCAGTCTGCGCCATCCCCTCCCGTGCCTCTACAACCACGACACGCTGGCAGAAGCCCAGGGACAACGCATCCTGTTTTGTGAACGGGAAACCGATGTGCTGGCGGCGGAATCGAACGGTTTTGCAGCCGTGGGCATTCCCGGCTGGGCGCATTTCAAGCCCGAGTGGGTCCATTTCTTTGAAGGGATCGAGGTGTTTCTGGTTCTGGAAGAAGACGAAGTGGCCCTGGAGGGAACCCGGCGGATCACTCGCTTCTTCGACGAGGCCGGAATGCCCCAGCCCAGGGAAATCCGATTGCCGGCCGGGTGCGACCTGAAGGATTATCTCTCCGCCTGAAGTCAAACGGAACAGGCGTCCGTTCTTTCTCTCGAGAGTTCCCCCCCAGAAAATAAAAGGGGCGGACTGGTCGATTTCCCTTTTCTACTCGTGAAAAAATCCAGTAAGGTGTGGGCATTCCAAGTGTCTCTGAGGGACCCATTCCTTTCTGGAGTATCCTGCCATGTCGCCTTCACCGTCCACCCGTCGTCAATTTCTGAAAAAGGCCACCGCGTCCGTGGCGGCTCTGGCCGCGCTTCCCACCCTCATCCCCGCTTCGGCGTTAGGGAAAGACGGCTTCATCCCCCCCAGCGAACGCATCACGATGGGCTTCATCGGCGTGGGGGGGCAGGGAGGCGGCCACCTGCTCGGAGGCGCGTGGACCTATGTCCAGGGGGGGTATGCGGGACGCAACGACGTGCAGGTGCTGGCGGTCTGCGATGTCTGGAAACCCAGACGGGAGGACGCAACCAACCGGGTCAACCAACACTATGCCGAAACCTGCGCCAAAGGTTCCTACAAGGCCTGCGAGGCCTACACCGATTTCCGCCAGGTCCTGGCCCGACCCGACATTGACGCCGTCCTCATCGCCACCCCCATCCACTGGCACGCGATGATGACCGTCCTGGCGGCGGAAGCGGGCAAGGACGTCTATTGCGAAAAGCCCTCGGCCCTCACGGTGGCCGAAAGTCAGGCGGCCCGCGCCGCCATCCTGCGCCACGGACGTGTCTTCCAGGCCGGGACCCAGCAACGCTCGGAATACGGCGGCAAGTTCCGCCAGGCGTGCGAACTCGTCCGAAACGGACGCATCGGACAACTCAAGGAAGTCTATGCCTGTGTGGACGGCGGGGGATTTGTCTGGGCGGATCGGGTTCCCCAACCCCAGCCCGTCCCGCCGGAACTGGACTGGGACCTGTGGCTCGGCCCGGCCCCCTGGGAACCCTACCCCGGTTTCACCGACGCCCACCGCTTCGGCTTCGGCGGCATCAACTGGGGCCAGCACCACTACGACATCGTCCAGTGGGGACTCGAAGCGGACCGGACCGGACCGGTCGAACTCTTCGTGGACAACGGCGTGGCTGCTTACCGCTACGCCAACGGCGTCGTGGTGTACGGCCGAGGGTACCCGAACGAACCGATCGGCTCGCAGGGCGGGGTGATCTTTGTGGGGACGGAAGGCCGTATCGCCGTGGACCGCGACAACATCGCGTCGTATCCGGCCAGCATCCTGCGTTCCCCGCTCGGCCCCGGGGACCAGCGCCTGCCCCGCAACACCGGCCACTCGAACGAATTCATCGAATGTGTCCGAACCCGCGGGAAAACAATCTGCGACGTCGAAACGGCGCATCGGGCCGCCAGCCTCATGCTGTTGGGAGGCATCGTCAAGGAACTCGGTCGTCCCCTGAAATGGTCGCCCGAGAAGGAAGAATTCCCCGGCGACCCGGAAGCCAACGGTTTGCTTTCCGTGGCGACCCGGCCCCCGTGGACACTTTGATCGAATTGAAGATTTGGAAGACGTCCGATATGAAAACAGACGGGGCAAGCAGCCCCGCCTGTGCCTATTCTTCCCCGCCGTTTCCGGCCAGTTTATCCACATCCCCCTCGAAGTCGCGCGGACGCGCCAGTCCACGAGTGGACGCATGGGCGAACTGCGCGATACGCAGCACATCCGGGTCCCCCGGATACCGCGCCTCCAGTTTTTCCAGGGCGTCCCGCAACCGCTGACCATGCAGGAAAATCTCCCGGTAGGCGTCCTTGATCCGGTGGAGCCGTTCGTCCGAAACGCCCCGCCGGTGCAACCCCACCAGGTTCAACCCATGAGGCCGCGCCGGATGGCCGTCTGCGCACACAAACGGCAGGATATCCTGCGTCACCTTGCTGCACGCCCCGACGAAGGAATAGGCGCCGATGCGGGAAAACTGATGGACCCCCACCAGCCCCCCGGTCGTCACATAATCCTCCACCACGACTTCCCCCGCCAGCTGCGTCGAGTTGGCCAGCACCACCCCGTTGCCCACCTCGCAGTTGTGCGCCACGTGGGTGTAGGCCAGAAACAGATTTCCGTTGCCGATGCGGGTCACCTTATTGTCCCCGGTCGCCCGGTTCACCGTCACAAACTCGCGGAACACATTCCCATCGCCGATCGTCAATCCCGTGGATTCCCCTCGGAACTTCAGATCCTGCGAGTCCGATCCCAGAACGGCATAGTGGAAAACCAGGTTCCGTTCGCCCAGCACCGTGCGGGAATGAATCACCGCATGCCCGGCCACCTTGCAGCCAGCGCCAAGCACCACACCCGGCCCGACCAACGCATACGGCCCGATCTCCACTCCCGGCGCCAGCTGCGCCGAAGGGTCCACCACCGCTGTTGGATGTACAAGAGGTTGTTCGTCAGGAGTCATGGGGAGACTCCCCTTTCCGCCCGCGCTCAGTCCGCCCTTATTCCTGGCCGGGGGCGTCGGCCAGCATGCAGGTCAATTCCGCCTCGACGGCCAGGTCGCCGTCCACAAAACACTCCACCCGGCACTTGGCCACCCGCCGCTTCATCTTCTGCTGAACGCAGACGAAACGCAACTGGTCGCCCGGCACGATCTGGCGGCGGAACTTCACCCCGTCAATGGCCGCAAAGAAAGGGGTCTTGCCCTTGTTTTCCGGCACGCTCAACATGTAGATACAGGACGCCTGCGCCATCGCCTCAACCACCAGCACTCCCGGCATGACCGGATAGTGCGGGTAATGCCCGACGAAGAACGGCTCGTTGGCCGTCACATTCTTGATCGCCACCAGCGTCTGCGTCTCGTAGTTGATTTCCACCACGCGGTCCACCAGCAGAAACGGGTAGCGGTGCGGAATGATCTCCTTGATCTGATTGATATCCATCACGATAGGACTCTTCGTCACGTCGGTCATGCTTGCGTAAATTCCTTTCTAAGGAATTGAATGAATTCGGCGTTGGCGCTGTGCCCGCTGCGCCACGCCTGAATATGCCCCCTTACGGGAAGCCCCAACAAAAAAAGATCGCCCAGAAGGTCGAGCAGCTTGTGCCGCGCCATCTCGTCCTCCCAGAGCAGTTCCGTGTTCAAAATTCCGGTGTCTCCCACCACAATCGCGTTGTCCGCCGAGCCCCCCTTGATCAGGCCCTTCTCGCGCAGGTACTCGACCTCCTGAAACAGGCAGAACGTGCGCGCTGGCGCAATCTGCGAGGCGAACGCCTCCGGCTCGATCTCGAACGAGACCACCTTCGACCCGATCACCGGATGATCGTACTCCATGAAATAGGTCAGGGTCAGTTTCTCGGACGGCCAGGCGCTGAACTCCACCCGCGTGCCGCCATTGGTGGAGAAGACCACCGGACGCGTGATGGCAAACGTGCGGCGCGGCGCGCCCGCCAGCGGGGTCACCCCCGCGGCAAGCAGCAACTCCGCCAGTTCCCGCGCGCTCCCATCCCCGATGGGCGGCTCGGAACCACTCATCTCCACCCGCGCATTGTCAATCCCCATGCCATGCAGCGACGCCAGGATATGCTCGACCGTCTCGACCATCACCGCCGGGTCGTCGGGCGAACACAACACTGTCTGGCGCAACATCGGCTCGGTACTCACCGCGTCAATGTCGGCAGGGATTTCCGGGGCCTCCACAAGATCCGTCCGGACGAAACGGATACGGTGGTCGGCGGGAGCGGGCAGAATCCGGACCTGGCAATCCAGACCGCTGTGCAGACCGCAGCCGTGGAAACTCACCGGCGCAGCCAAGGTTGTCTGGCAATCCAAGAGCATTCAAATCCTTCACAATCAATAAGATAAGGCGGAGTCAGAGATCACGCGCCTCACTCTTCCAGAGTGACCACCAGATCCCGGGCATGGGAAGCGCAATAGTGCATCAGGGTCGCCAGCAGACACGCCAGCGAACGAATCTCCCCTTCCGCCTCCTCCGTCAATTCGCTCATTTCATCGGCCACCAGCGCGACTTCCTGGCCGGTCAGATACCCGAACCGGGCGGCGTAGGCCCCCTCGTCCGTATCGTTGAACGTCGGCTCATCCGACTCCGGCAAACGCCCGAAGATCAGCATATGCAGACGCACCAGCAATTCCCGGGAGACATCCTGCTCGGCCACCCATTCGCACAGTTCCAGCATCTGCGACTCCTTGACACCGCTCGTCAAGAGTCCCAGAGCATGCGTTGCCACCGGTTCGCCGAAGTCGTCCTCGAGTTGTTCGGACAATGCTTCGGGATCGAACAGGTGCGCCTCCGAATCCCGGGCGAGGGTGGCGGCGAAATAGTCCTGAACCGCATAAGCCTCATCGTCCGAGAGATCGGGCGGCAAACCGCTCATGATCATCTTGGTGATGTCGAAGGGGATCTCCGCTCCGCTTGCGGCGGAGGAGCCC
Source organism: Candidatus Sumerlaeota bacterium (assembly GCA_035353095.1). Taxonomy (GTDB): domain Bacteria; phylum Sumerlaeota; class Sumerlaeia; order UBA8349; family UBA8349; genus DAOPYU01. The sequence continues at coordinate 7,501 of DAOPYU010000218.1, forward strand.
GTCTCATCCTGCACCTGGGTGGTCTGCACCCGCAGGGTGCCCACGCGGAAGTCCTTGGTGAGCCGCCCGAAGCGCTTGAGGGCCTGGGAGTACGAGGTCTCCTGGGCCTTGGGCAGCTCCACCGGCAGGGTCACGTCCGCAGCCTTTTTGCACGAAACCAGCGCAAAGCACAGCAGAAGCACTGTGCACACGGCC
>DAOPYU010000219.1:0-7650 GCA_035353095.1 Candidatus Sumerlaeota bacterium
TAGGTGATGGCGCTTTCGCACGAACCGGTGTTTCCATACCCGCTGTCGAGCGTGATACAACCGGTTGTGTCACGCAGTTTGGCAATGTCGATGCCCACTTCGTTTTCCGTGCCGGTGATCATGTTCAAAGGGTATTCTTTGTCGTGGATCTTCAGGGTGCAGGTCTGGCTCATGGGTTCCTCCGTGGCGTCCGGTTTTTGATTGTTTTCACTTGGCCGCGCCGTTTGCAGCGGCGTCCCTTGCTCCTGTGTCCCTCATCCCCGCGTGTTCAGGCCAACCCGAGCAATCTTGAGTATGCCTTGCGCCCGGGAGACTGTCAAGCCAAAGTGAAAGTGGCAGAACCCGGTGAGGGGGACATGGGAGCATCGGGTTCGGGCGAATTTTCCGGGAAAAGTCGGTAGGGAAAGCGGCGGGTTCGGCGTTCTCGCGCGACGTTTCCCTTGCTATTGTTCCGCTTTTTGTAGTATTCGGTGGGTACGTCTGGTTGGCTTTGCTGCCGGCGGATATGCGGTCAACCGTCTGGAAAGGAACACGCCATGATTCATCCCGATTTAGAAACGTTTCGTGAACGTTGCCGAGAGGGGAATCTGGTGCCGGTCTGGCGGGAGGTTCTGGCGGACATGGAAACGCCGGTTTCGGCGTTCAAAAAGATTTCCGAAAGTGAAAACGCTTTCTTACTCGAGAGTGTCGAGTTGGGCGAGCATGTGGGACGTTATTCCTTCCTGGGGTGCGACCCGGAAGTGGTCTTCAAGTGCAAGGGCAAGGAAGTCAAGATCCTCTACCGGGGCAATGAAGAGGACTTCCATTCATCGAGCGATCCGCTCGAGTCCCTCAAGGAATTCATGACCCGCTACAAGCCGGTCGTGGACCCGGAACTGCCGCGCATGCCCATGACGGGCGGCGCCGTGGGATATTTCAGCTACGACATGGTGCGCCACTGGGAGAATCTGCCCGATTCGAATCCCGATGACCTGCGCCTGCCCGACGCGTTCTTCTGCCTGACCGACACGCTCATCGTCTTCGACCACGTGATGCGCCGGATGTACCTCATTTCCAACGCCCACATCCACAAGGACGATCCGGACCAGGCGTACGAACGGTCGGTCCATAAGATCGGACTCCTCTACGAACGGTTGCGGACGCCTCTGCCGCCGCGGGTGGAACGGGAGGACGCGTTGTCGGCGGGGGGGCTGGCTCAGGCCGACTCCGACGATGCGATCCAATCCAACTGCACCCGCGGGGAATTCGAGGCGGCAGTCGAGAAAGCCAAGGAATACATCCGGGCGGGGGATATCTTTCAGGTCGTGCTCTCGCAGCGCTTCTGGCGGAACTACACGGGCGATCCCTTCGACCTCTATCGCGCCCTGCGCGCCATCAACCCGTCCCCGTATATGTATTATCTCCAGTTGGGCGACCTGCGCATCGCCGGGTCGAGCCCCGAGATTCTCATCAACCTGACGGGGCAGGACGTGTGTGTGCGTCCCATCGCCGGGACGCGTCCGCGCGGGCGCACGACCGAGGAAGACCTGGCGCTCGAGAAGGAACTGCTGGCCGATCCCAAGGAACGCGCCGAGCATGTCATGCTGCTCGATCTGGGACGCAACGACGTGGGGCGGGTGTCGGAATACGGCACCGTCCATGTGGAGGACCGGATGGTCATCGAGCGCTACTCGCACGTCATGCACATCGTGTCGCAGGTCAAGGGGAAACTGCGTCAGGGACTCGACGCGTTTGACGTGCTGCGGGCCGGTTTCCCGGCGGGCACGGTGAGCGGCGCGCCGAAGATCCGGGCCATGGAGATCATTGACGAACTCGAGAATGTGAAACGCGGGCCGTATGCCGGCGCGCTGGGGTTTGTTTCCTTCTGCGGGGCGCTCGAGACGGCCATCACCATCCGCACCATGATCGTTCAGAACGACACGGTCTATGTGCAGGCGGGCGCCGGGATTGTGGCCGATTCGGTGCCGTCGCTCGAGTATCAGGAAACGCAAAACAAGGCGCGGGGGATGTTGCGCGCCGTCGAGATGGCCTGCCGGGGCCTGGATTGAGCGGAGCGGGAGAAGAGACGACCATGGCCGAATCGCAGAGAACGTCGGATGGCCTCGACTGGCAGGCGGGAGAAAGACGGATCGAGGAGTATTTTTCCGGCCTGCTGGAAATCAGCAACCTGGTCGGTTCCGTTCTGGAATTGAATGTCATTCTGGACCAGATTTGCGCCATCACGGCGCGCATGTTCCGGGCGACGGTCTGTTCCGTCTATCTGCTCGAGGGCCACAGCGACCACCTGACGTTGCGCGCGAACTATGGGCTGGGACCGGAGTTCAAGGAACGGGTCGGCCTGGCACAACTGCCCGTCGGGCATGGGTTGCCGGGGATTTCTTTCCAGACCAACCAGATCATTGCCGTCCCGGATGCCTCGCAGGACCCGCGCCATGAAACCGTTTATGGCGACCGGGACAACCAGCGCCACGCCTACCTCTGCAACCCGTTGCGGATTCAGGCGGAAGTGGTCGGGGTGATGACCCTGCGCCGCGAGTGCGATCAGGCGTTTTCGGAAAAAGAGTGCCTTCTGTTCGAGACGGTCTGCAAGCAGGTGGCCATCGTGATCGAGAAGTCCCGCATGTACTTCGACAAGGTCGAGGCGGAGCGTCTGGCCGCCATCAGCATCAGTCTTTCCGAAGTGGCCCACTACATCAAGAACCTGCTCCAGAGCTCGCGCGGCGGCAGCTTCTTCATTGACCTGGGGTTCAAGCGTAACGATCTGGACATGGTGCGCAAGGGATGGGACGTGCTCCAGCGGGCGAACAAGAAAATCGGTTCCCTCGTCATGAACATGCTCAACTACTCGCGCGAACTGGATCTGAAACTCGAAAAATACGATATCAATGCCCTCATTTACGAAATCCTGCATCAGGTGGACGACTCGGCGGTCGAGCGCGGCGTGGCCCTGATTCCCGAATTACAGATCAATATCCCGAAACTCAAAATAGACCACGACAAAATGTACGATGCGTTTCTGAACCTCATCACGAACGGAATTGACGCGATTTCCGAGGATTGCGAAAACGGCTACGTCCTCGTCAAGACGCGCCTGACCGAAGACCGCCAGGCGGTGGACATCTCCTTCCGCGACAATGGGGTGGGGATTCCGAACGAGATCCAGACGAAGATCTTCAACCTGTTTTTCTCGACCAAGGGCGACCGCGGGTCGGGCATCGGGCTGGCCAGTACGCGCAAGATTGTCGAGCGTCACTGTGGCAGCATCTGGTTCGATTCCGAGGAAGGCAATGGCACGACCTTCACGATTCGTCTGCCGGTGGCGCAGTAGAACGGCTTGACCCCATGACCGAGGACCGGGAACCTTTTTTCTCAATTATCATGGTGAGCCTGAACGGTGCGCCGGTCATTGCGCGTGCGCTCGAGAGCATCCGGGCCACCGAGTACGATCGCTACGAAGTGCTGGTGGTGGACAACGGCTCGACGGACAACCTGGCCGAGGTGGTCAGGACGGGGTTTCCCGAGGTGCTGCTGATTCAGTCGCCCATCAACCTGGGGTTTGCGGGAGGGAACAACCTCGGCATGCGCCAGGCCCAGGGGGACGTGTTGGTGCTCCTGAACGACGACACCGAGGTGCGTCCCGGCTGGTTGCGCGCCTGGGCGCAGGCGATGCGCGAGCGCCCGCGCTGGGGGGTGCTCGGGTGCAAACTGCTCTATCCGGGGGGGCGGCTCATCCAGCACGCGGGCGGGGTGGTCGAGAGCAACGGCCAGACGCATCACATCGGCTACGAGCAGGAGGACGACGGACGCTTCGACGAGATCCGGGCCTGCGACTACGTCACGGGTGCGGCCATCGCCCTGCGGCGCGAGATGGTCCGGCGTCTCGGGCCGCTCGACGAGAAGTATTTCCCGATCTATTTCGAGGAGACGGATTACTGCTGGCAGGCGCGGCGTGTGGGGTACGAAGTGCTCTACGTACCGGACTCCGTGGTGATACACCACGAATCGCGCACGCAGGGGCGTTTCAGTTTCCGTTTTGTGTTCCGTTACACGCGCTGCCGGATGCGGTTTTTGTTGAAGTGTTTCTCGAACCGGGAACTCCTGCGCGCCGCGCGTCAGGAACTGCGCTGGTGGCGTCGGTTCAGGAGTAATCGCGCCTTCTATCTGCCCTTTTTCGCCGGGTATGTCGCGGCGCTCTGGCGTCTGCCCTGGCTGCTGCGCGACCGTCAGGTTTTCCGGCGACGCATGGCGGAACTGGCCCGGGAGAACGAGCGGTAAATCTTTATAGTTCCCCATGACAAAATCTTGTCACAACCAAGGATGAAAATGGATCAGGTTCGGGAATGTGATGGGGTAAGGTGTAACTCAACGCAGCCTGAATGAATTTTCGAACGAGCCCTTGCCCCAAGAAATCTACATGATGACACGGAGTCCGGTGTTTCAGACCCAAGTCCCGTCAGGGACTTCTGACAATAGCCCAGCGCTTCAGCGTTGGGTTCCGGAACATCCCTTTTCCCCGTCCCGGAGGGACGGCTGTCAGTTCCCCCGGGTTTTCCAGTCGTCCCTACGGGACGAAACGATTGATTGCCAGAACCGGCAGTCGGAACAATGACGGTTCTTTCTGGCAACTGCCCTAAGACTCCCAAGGGGCGTTCTTGTCAGATGCTTGTGTTTGAGGTTGCGAGTTGCAGAAGGCTGTCTTTGATTCGATCCCGCTGTTCCGGCGTCAGAAGTTGAAACTTCAGAAGCTCATGGAAGTGGAGACCCAGGGCCGCAAAGAAGAGAATGGACGAACGCTCGAAACTCTGGGCGGGCGCCACGTCGCGGTTGAAGCGGTCGCGGTGTTCTTCGCAGAAGGGAGGAGGAAGTTCCGGCTGGTTGGCGATGACGGCCAGCAGGGCGGCGCTCAGGCGGTTGTCCGTCCCTGTATCCATCCCCAGAAGCATCTTGATTTCCACCCACAATTCGTTGGGGGCGTCCGGGGAAAGTTCCTGGCGGGCTCTCTGGCGGGCTTGCTCGTGCCGTTCCTGAAGCCGCCCAAACATCGCTTCGAGCAGCGCCTCCTTGGTGGGGTAGTTGTACATCACCCCCCCCTTGCTCAGGTTGGCCTGCTCGGCCACGGCGTCGAGGGTCAGGCGGGCGGCGCCCGCCTTGATTACGACCGCTTCCGCGGCTTCCAGGATGGCTTCTTTGGAATTGGGACGGGACATGGGGGGTGTGAGTGCTCCTTTTCTATGCCGACCAGTCGGTATAGTATCGCCCCGGGGGGGCTTTTGTCAAGGAGTTTTTCTTGTTCCCGGCCGGCGGCGACAGGGGGAGAGCGGAAAACTCCACGAACAGGACCGGTGAACGGGGTGCCTGTCCCAACTCCCTCGAGCGCGCAGAGGGCGGTCGGTTTTCACCTGTCTGCGTCGTTCAGGACCGGGCCGGAAATCTTCAGGCGTCTCTTTACAGGAGAAGGTCGGGCTCCGAGGTGTGGATTTTGCCTTGCGCGAAGCGTTCTTTTGAATTGACACCGTCTGGTGGCGCTGGTAGTGTGGCGGGTCTGTGTGATTTGACAAAGAAGGTCAAATTGCACCCAATACATTGGAATTCAAGGACTTGGGACTCATGTGGAATTTGAGCGGGTTTGCGGACGCCGGGTTTTCGGCCTGGCGGGCCGTTTGTGCGACAGCGGAAACAACAGCCGGTGCCCCGTCGGGGGGCAATGGGACGTCTCCCCTCGCCGGGGGCTTGGGCGACATGCTTCCCGTCATTATTGGAATCGCCATTCTCTTTTACTTCATGGTGTTGCGTCCCCAGAGCCGGGAACGCAAAGAGCGCGACCGGATGCTGGGCGCGGTGAAGAAGGGCGACCGGGTGGTCACCAATGGCGGAATTCAGGGCAAGGTGGTGGATCTGGACAAGGAAACAGTGACGCTGGAAGTCGCGCCCAAGGTCCAGATCAAATTCGCCCGCTGGGCCATCCACACGGTGGAGGCCAAGAAGGTGGAAGAAACCGAAAAGAGCGACAAGAGCGAATAGGGAACTAAGGAAGAGAAGCCGCCCACGGAGTGAGTTTTTCCAGCACGAGCGCGCAGACGATCCGGAACACACGAAGGAAAGGAAGCACTCAACAATGCAACGCGAGAGCAACTGGCGCAACTACGCAACTGTCTTTGTGACGGCCTTATGCCTGATGCTGATCTACCCGACGCTGCGGTACGTACATTTCGTGTACACCCAGCCCGAGCCGGTCCGCAAGGAAAGCCAGACCGAGGAACAATATCAGCAGATTCTCTCCGACTGGCAGTCCACCAAGGAAGAACTCCAGCGCAAGTCCATCAAGTTGGGTCTGGACCTCGTCGGGGGCGTGGACGTCACGTTGACCATTGACAAGGAAAAAACGTTGACTTCCTTCCTGCGTGAGCAGGGCGACGATCTCCTGCGCGAACTGTCGGACAAGCAGATTGACGCGCAGATTGCTCCCAACGACAAGGGCGACCGGCTCCTGGTGGAACTGGCCGATAAGAACAACGCCGCGCAGGTGCTGCCCATCCTCGAAAAGAAGGTCGAAAACAAGTGGTTCGAGGATTTCGACCAATCGGCGTTCCAGAGTACCGGCAAGGCCGAAATCGCCCTTTCTCCCCTCGTCCTGGACAAGCGCCTGAGCGACAACCTGAGCTCCGTGGTCAACGCGATCCGCAACCGTGTGGACACGTTCGGTGTCACGATGCCGTCGGTCTCGCAGCAGGGCAAGACGGGGCTGCGTGTGCAGGTGCCCGGCGAGCGTGACGGCAAGAAACTCATCGCGGAAGTCATCCGGCCCGCGCAGTTGCAGTTCTATGCGCTCTACACCGACAACACCGATTCTCCGAGCTTCAGCGCGCACGATGCCAAGGTCAAGGAACTCTTCGAGCCGGTCGAATGGCCGCGGCGTGGAGGGGATGCCGAGACGCGCAATTACATCCGGTACAAAATCAAGGAAGACAACGAGACCGCCGTCGGGTTCAAACTCAAAGAAGGCAAGAAACTCCCGACCGGTTACATCGCGCTGCCCGGCAAACCCCTGACCGCGGAACTCGAAGCCAAGACCGACGCGAAGGAACCGGTGGGCAAGGTCTTCATCGTCAAGCGCAATCCGGAAATGAACGGCAGCGACCTGCGTGAAGCCTACATGCAGAACGACCCGAACGATCTTCAGAATCCCATTTCCGTCAGCATTCAGTTCGGCAAGACGGGCGCGCCCCGGCTGGCCAAACTGTCGCGCGAGTATCTTCAGAAACGCGTCGCCATCGCGCTCGATGGCAATGTCTATTCGGCTCCGAAGTTCGAGAGTGTGATCCCCAACGGCAGTGGCCGCATCACGGGGGGATTCACGTCCGATGAAGCCCACTCGCTGGCCCTCGTGCTCAAGGCCGGCAGTCTGCAGGCCGAACTGAAGTCGGGCGATACCCGCGTGATCGGGCCCACGCTCGGCGCCGAGTCCATTGTCAAGAGTATGAAGGCGATGGCGCTCAGTGCGGTTTTCATCACCGCCTTCATGATTGTGTATTACGGGACGGCGGGGATGATCTCGGTCGTGGCGTTGGTTCTCAACCTGCTGGTCGTGGTGGCCTGCCTCAACCTGTTCAACGCCACGCTGACCCTCTCGGGGATCGGCGGTATCATCCT
>DAOPYU010000220.1:0-7620 GCA_035353095.1 Candidatus Sumerlaeota bacterium
CTTCCCGGCATCTCCCCCCTCGAACGACAACCTCACAATTCGCCGGACAATGAGGAGTTTAGGGTGAAAGATTGGGGGACAGATCCGGTCGGGTCCGGAGGGTAAAACGCTTTGCTTTTGGCCGGTGACATGGTAGATTGTCCGAAATCGAACGCCACCTGGGTTCTTTGGGGATGTGGCCGGATGGAGAGGAGAGGCGAGTATGAAAATTCACCCGGGTTTGTTTCTCTCGTTTCTGTTCCTCATCGCTTTCCCTTCCTGGGGCGAGGAGGTGTATCCCCGGCCCGAGTGGAAGGAGATGCGCGACCCGATTGCGAGTCCGGCGGCTGTCCCCGGCGGGGAAATTTCCATCTATGGCGGGGATCAGCCCCAGAGTCTCAACTACCTGCTCGACAACAACGTCTTTTCCTGGAATGTCTGGGTCCTGTTGTATGAGCCGCTCGTGAACAGCGATTCCCTGACCCTGGAGCCGGTTCCCCAGATTGCCGAGAAGTGGGCGATCTCGGACGATAAGAAGACGTTCACGTTCTGGATCAACCCGCAGGCCCGGTGGAGTGACGGCCAGCCGATCACGGCCGAGGATGTGAAGTGGACGTTCGACACGATCATGGACCCGAAGAACCTGACGGGGGTTCAGAAATCAAGTCTTCAGGGGTTCGAGTCGCCGACGATTCTGGGACCGCTTCAGATTCAGTTCCGGGCGAAGGAGGTCCATTGGCGCAACTTCCTCGAGGTGGGGATTCTGCGCGTCCTGCCCCGTCACGCCTTTGAGGGGAAGGATTTCAACCGGATCAACTTCGAGTTCCCGGTGGTTTCCGGTCCCTATCGGATCGAGAAGATAGACCCGGGGATCATGATCACGCTCCAGCGGCGTTCGGACTACTGGCGCAACAGTGCGCCGAGCCTGCAGGGGATGTACAACTTCGAACGGCTGAAGTTCCGGATGTATGGCGATCCGAACAATGCGCTGGATGCGTTTCTGAAGGGGGAGATCGATTTTTTCGCGGAGACGACCGCCGAGCAGTGGATCAAGCGGGCGGTGGGGGAGAAGTTCGACAAGAACTGGATCGTCAAGCAGAAGGTGTATAACCACCAGCCGATCGGGGTGCGCGGGTTCGCGATGAACATGCGTCGGGCGCCGTTCGACGACGCGCGGGTCCGCCGGGCCATGGCGCTCTGCCTGAACCGCGAGTTCATGAACAAAACGCTGGCGTACGATCAATACGCGCTGCAGCGGTCGTATTATGAGGATCTCTATTCCGCGGAAACCCCCTGTCCAAACGAACTGATCCCGTTCGACAAGGAACAGGCGCGGCGTCTGCTGGCCGAGGCGGGGTGGAAGGCGAATCCCAACACGGGGGTGCTGGAGAAAGAGGGAAAGCCGTTTTCGTTCGAGTTCCTCTCGCGCAGTCCCATCGAGGCCAAGTACCTGAATGTGTATCAGGCGGATCTGAAAGAGGTCGGGGTGGAGATGCGGATTGCCCAGAAGGATTTTGCCGCGTGGCTCAAGGATGTCACGCGTTTCAATTTCGAGATGACGCTGGTGAACTGGAATGCGGTGGTTCTGCCGTGGAAGGACCCGCGCGCGCAGTGGCATTCGAGCGAAGCGAAACGCGAGGCGGGGAACAACCTGGTGGGCTTCATGAACGAGGAAGTGGACCGGATTGTGGACGGATACAAGACTCTCTTCGATCTGAAGGACCGTTTGGAGGCGTGTCGGAAGATTGACCGGATCGCCGTGAAGGAGACGCCTTACGCGTTGCTCTGGTATGTGAACCACGCGCGGCTGCTCTACTGGAACAAGTTCGGGACACCTCCGACGGTGTGCGACAAGTACGACGACGGGAAGATGGCGTGGGTGTATTGGTGGTTGGACGAGGACTCGAAGGCCGACCTGACCGATGCGATGAGCACCGGCAATGCGCTCCCGGTCCGGAAGGCCGAGATCCGTTTCGATCAGGAGTTTCGTCCGGCGGGAGGGGGACAGTGACCGGTTCTTTGTGTTTTGGGGCGCCTCTTCAGGGCGCAAAATTTATCGACGTTTTTTCCGTGGGTTCCCTTCGGTCCCCCACGGCTATTCAAGGGTGCCCCCTTCGGGGGCGATAGAGGGGGACACGTGTCGCGTCTGGAGTATTTTCTCAAACGCCTTCTCCTGATGATTCCCACCTTTCTGGGGATCACGATGGTGTGTTTCGCCTTGTGCCAATTCGTGCCGGGCGGTCCGGTGGAACAGCGCCTGGCCCGGATTCGGATGGGGATGGCCGAACAGGGGGGACGGCCCGAGGCGAGTCTGCGCGCGGAAGACATTCAGGCGATCCGGGCCTATTACGGGTTCGACAAACCGGCGCCGGTTCGGTACTGGGAGTGGCTCGTGAAGAATCGCCTGGGCGTGACGGCGCAGTCCTACAAGTATCCGAACAGGACGGTCTGGGAGTTGATTGTCGAGCGGTTGCCGGTGTCCCTGATTTTCGGGATCACCGGTTTTCTCCTGTCCTATCTCATCTGTATCCCTCTGGGGATTGTCAAGGCGTTGCGGAACAACACGGCTTTCGATGTGGCGTCGAGCGTGCTGGTGTTTGTGGGGTACGCAATTCCACCCTATGCCTTGGGGATGATTTTGAAAACAACTCTGTGCGGAACGGTGGAGGGGTGGCCCGATCTGTTCCCGCACGGGGGATTCACCTCGGACGGGTTCGAATCCCTGACGTTGTGGGGAAAGTCGCTCGATATTGCGCGGCATATGGTTTTGCCCGTTTTCTGCTATATGATTGGACATTTCGCGTTTCTGACGATGTTGATGAAACACTCCCTGCTGGAGGAGGTGGCCCAGGATTATGTCCGGACGGCGCGGGCCAAGGGGTGTACGCGCTGGCGCACGATCTGGGTCCATGTGTTGCGCAACTCCCTCATTCCGATTGCGACGGGACTGGGGGGGGCGTTGACGCTGATGTTTGCGGGATCGGTCCTGATCGAGAACGTGTTCGAGATTCCGGGGATGGGACGGCTGAGCCTGGAGTGCCTGGTCAGCCGGGATTACACGGTTTTCATGGGAATTCTCTCCATCACGTCGTTGCTGACCCTGTTGGGGAACCTGCTTTCCGATTTTTGCTATGTCCTGATTGACCCGAGGATTGACTTCGCCCGATGAACTGGACTTTTTTCACGCTCAGCCCTGTCGCACGGAAGCGATTGCACCGGTTCCGCGAGATGAAACGCGCCTGGTGGGCGTTTTGCCTGTTGATGGGGGCGTTTGTTCTGAGTCAGGGAGCGGAGTTTTTCTGTTCCGACCGTCCGTTGTATCTGCGGATGGGGGGCGAGGTTTATTTTCCGGCGTTTCGGTTCTATTTCAAAGAACGCTTCCATCTGGGACGGGAATACACGGAGGATGACTTGTTGAAAGACGGCAATCAGACTTTGCCTCGGTATAAGGCGTTGGTCCGGAGTGAAGAGTTCGGGAGGGATCCGGACAATCGGGTGGTGTTTCCGATCATTCCGTATGGCCCGGATGAAATTCTGGAGCCGCAGAGTCTGGAGATACCGAACGAGGTCCGGGTGGTGTTTTTTCCCGCGCCGTTGACGGGGACGGTGAACCTGCTGTCGGATGGGAAGATTGAGAGTTCGGTGGGGGCCGGGGGTTTCTTGGGATTGAAGGAAGAGGAAATGCCCGGTTTTGCCTTTGAAACCGGATATCCCGTGGAAGGCGACCTGAAGCAGGCGCTCGCCGCGCGTTTCGCGAACCAGGAGGCGCCTCGTTTTGAAAAGGAGGTCGTGAGTCTGAAACCGATTCCGTCCGAGTCGAGAGCCGTTGAAACGGTTCGTCGGGTGGTGGTGAGTCTGCCGCCTTATACCCCCCGGACTCGTGCGCCGAAGTCGGTTCGGCTGACGTTGCGTGAGGTTTCCAATTCGTCTGGAACGACGGAATGGGTAGTGTTTGATGAACGGTGTGAGCCGATTCATGTGAAATCGGGCCTCTGGTCGTCGGCCTCGGAGGAGGAACGGGGGAAGATCGTCGGATGGGTTCAGGCGCGGTTTTCCGGCGAGGTGGAGAATCAGACGGTGGATCTGGCGGGGAAGCGGTTGGGGGTGCGGTTCGAGAAGACGGAGGTCCGCTGGCCGTTCGAACCGGTTCGGGGACACCCTCTGGGGATCGACAATTCGGGCCGGGACGTCCTGGCGCGGATTATCTATGCGTTTCGGATCGCTCTGAGCTTCGGGCTGTTGCTGGTTTTCTTTTCCTTGACTGCCGGAGTGGTGGCCGGGGGCGTGATGGGGTATTGGGGCGGTTGGGTGGATTTGACCGGTCAGCGGTTGATTGAAATCTGGGTGGCTGTCCCCTTTCTGTATGTCATGATGCTGTTGGGCAATGTGCTGGGGCGCAGTTTCGGACTCCTGCTGGTGGTGTATGGTCTTTTCAACTGGGTGGGGATTTCGTATTATGTCCGGGCGGAGTTTCTGCGGCTGCGCAAGTTGCCGTTTGTCGAGGCGGCGCGGTGCCTGGGTGTCCCGACGTGGAAGATTCTCTTCAAACACATCCTGCCGAACGCGCTGACGCCGGTGGTGACGTATTTTCCCTTTGCCCTGGTGGGGGCGATCGGTTCGCTGACGGCGCTCGATTACCTCGGGTTCGGGATGCCGCCTCCCACGGCGAGCTGGGGCGATCTATTGAATCAGGCGCAGACGCACCGGTGGGCCTGGTGGCTGACCGTCTATCCGGCCCTGGCCTTGTCGGGGGTGATGATTCTGGGGGTGTTTATCGGGGAAGGGGTTCGGGCCGCCTTCGATTCGCGGGACCACACGGGAATTTGATGAGAGAGACACTTGTGTTTCCCGGAATTGTCGGGAGGAATATTATCGAGAGGGGGTTATTCTCCCACAAAATCGCCGGAAGGACTCATGATGAAATCGTCAGTGGCCAGAGGGGAAAAGGAGGAGGAGATCCATTTCAACAGGGGGATGGAACAGGATTTGGGCTGATCCGGATCGGGTGAGATGCTGCCGAGTAATCGTATATCTCCATTTTTCTTCCCGTCCCAGAAGGCTTCGATTTCGTATTGGTATTCCTGCCCGCTTGGCCCGGTCAAACTGCCGCCAATGGGTTCAGTGTCGATCAGGGCGCACAATTCTGAGTACGAGCAGGCTCTGAAAACTTCGACGATTTCTCGGATGATCTGTTGCGCCTCGTTGTTTTCTTTCATGGTTTTATGTTTATCTCATTTTTGCGTTTCGATGCAACAATTTTGAAGTCTTCGAACAAATTAAGATCGGATCTGGATCATGAGTCTGGAAAACAAAGCCACTTTGCGAAAGCGAATTCTCCAGGAACGGTCGTCCATCTCGGATGACTTGAGACACCAGTGGGATCGGCGCATCGAAGAAACCTTGTTGAATTCGGAGGAATGGCGCCGGGCGCGGCGCGTTCTGGCGTATTGTTCCATGCCGGATGAAGTGGGGACGGACGGTATTCTGAAGTCGGCGCTCGATCAGGGAAAGCGGCTGGCGCTTCCTCGCTGTCTGAAAGGGGCTCCCTGTTTCGATCCGGTGGAAGTGCGGGATCTGGAGGCGGATCTGGTGTGTGGAAAATTCCGGGGACTTCGGGAGCCGGGGACGGCCTTGCCGGTGTGGGATCGGGAGCGGGACGGCGCTTTCGATCTGATTGTGGTGCCGGGGGTGGCTTTCGACCGGCCGGGGAACCGGCTGGGGTTCGGCGCGGGGATGTACGATCGTTTTCTGGAAAAACTCCCCACCTGTCCCCCCCTGGTGGCTTTGGCATACAATCTGCAAATCGTGGAACGCATCGAGAGCGAGGCGCACGATTGGCGGATGGATACGATCATTACGGAGACCGGGACGATTCGTATTCCGGATTCCGGCGAGTGATGACAAAGAGAAGGCTTGCGCCGGCGTAGGGGACGTGGCAACATGGACAGTGTTTTGACCGTCTGGAGACGGGAATGTCACTCAAGTATCAAAGCGGGTGTCAATTTTGTGGTTGGAGATTTCTTAGTTGACTGACAGTGGTGGGGGAGACAATCCGAAGGGGCTGCATTGCGGATTTGCCCTGCGGGTGTTGGCGATTTCGTTGCGGACCTACTGGCGACAGCATGCGACGGTGGCCGGGGTCCTGGCCCTGGGGGTTTTCTCGCTGGCGCTGGCCTGGACGGTGGGATTCGGGTTGCGCCAGTCCGTCAACCGGCATGTGAACGAGTTGTTTCCGCCCGAGCGTCTGGTTTTGCGTCCCAAGGCGCTCTCGCTTCTGTGGCTCCAGGTCGAGACGGCCAAGGTGACCCCGGCGGTTCTGGAAAAGGTCCGGGCGATCGAGGGGGTGGCGCGGGTCTCGCCCGAGGCGACCCTGCAGTTTCCTGTTTCCGCCGAGGCGAATTTGTTCGGGAGCACCATTTGTACGGATATCGCCGTCACCGGCGTGGAAAAATGGATTCTGGGGACGGATGCGCCGAAGGATTTCGAATATGATCCGGATTCTAAAAAGCCGATTCCGGCGGTGATTTCGAGTTACTTTCTGGATCTCTACAACATGAGTCTGGCGGAGAGCAACGGCATGCCGAAACTGAGCACTTCGGCGGTGGTGGGACGCAATTTCCGGTTGATTCTGGGGAATTCCGTGGTGTCGAGTCAGATCCCGGCGACCGGTGCAGGGGGAGACGGGACCCACTTTGTTCCCTGTCAGGTCGCGGCGCTTTCGTACAATCCCCAACTGTTGAGTCTGATGATTCCGCTCGATGCGGTGGAACGGTTCAACCGTGAATTCGGGATTCAGGAGCCGACCTACCGGGCGCTGCATGTGGAACTGACTTCGCCCGAGGTGTACGATTCCTTCCTTAAGGTGCTTCCCGAACTGGGACTCGAACCGTCCAACACCCAGACCACCTGGCGCAAGGCGGCTCTCGTTCTGGGGCTGGCGGGTGTGGGGTTTTCCGCGTTTGGAGTGCTGGTGTTCGGTCTGGTGGCGGCGTTTGTCTTCTCGACTCTCAACTGGATGTTGACGCGTCGGGTCCGCGAGATCGCGCTTTTCCGGGCCCTCGGGGCCAGTTCGGCGCAGGTGGGCAGTTTGTTGCTGATCGAGATCGCGTTCAGTGCGGGTCTTGGGGCGTTAGTGGGTGGATTGGGTGCCTTGGGGACACTCTTGGGACTTGAACGCTGGTATCAGGGGCTGCGGGTCAGCTGGACCTTCCTGCCGGAGACGCTGGTGGGGCAGCCGGGTTTTCACCTGGCGTTGCTGGTGGTGGCCTGCTGGGGCGCCGCGACGCTGATGGCCCTCAAGCCCGTTCTGTTGCGGTCGCGTGAAAGCATTCCGGTCATTCTCAACCGGGAGGGATGAGATCGCCGAGTCCTTTCTCAATGCCGAATGTGGCTCATCTATAACATTTTTTAAGAAAAGGCATAGCCATTGTTCTTGAATCCCGAAGGGATTCCCTTTGAATTGCTTCGCAGGCTTGTAAGCCAGCGAAGCAACTCATGGAAGACCCCTTCGGGGCCAATTATGCATACGGCACAGGGTAAAACTTTGGGGGAAGACGACCTCATTTTTTCACAACCGTTTTCAGGTATTCGATCAGTTTGTCCACACCCGCCGTGGTCGAGTAGAGGTGGAACGAGAGACGG
>DAOPYU010000221.1:0-7618 GCA_035353095.1 Candidatus Sumerlaeota bacterium
AGCTCGTCGGGGCGATCGACAAGGTGACGGTCTCGGGCGGCAACCTGCGCGCGGGTCTGATCCAGTCGTCGAAGAACATCACGCTCCTTCAGGCGACGTCGAAGAAGGTGAACGGCGTCAACGTGGGCGGCGCGGTCGGGACGGCGGGTACGCCTGGGCAAATGACCGTACAGGCCCAACCCAACAGTAAGAGCATGGCCATCGCGAAAGTCTCTGGTCAGACGGGAGTGTCGGGTATTTTCCACGCAGGTTACGATGCGGCAACGGGCAAGCCGAACTACAAGGGTGGTATCGGTACTTTGCAGACGAAAGCGCCGTACGTGGTAGAAGGCGCGGCGTTCCTCGATCCGGCGCTGGCGGCGAAGATGAAGGTGCTGCCGAAGGGTCAGACGATCGCGACGAACCCGGAGTAATGAGACAGGGAGGATAAGGGGAAGAGAAGCCACTTTGGAAAAGAAATCGGGAGAAGAGTCTGAAGGCTTTTCTCCCGATTTCTTTCTGTTCAGTACCGGCAATGAGATCGAGTTTATTGGGGAGAGCACACGAAGATAGCCGAACGCCAGATTGAATACTTGGCGCCAGGCATCCCGCGCATTACGACTGCCGTGACCCGATGTCCCTAGTGAGGTATCTCTGCACATCCTTTTCTATCCAGAAAACCGGACAAAAATGGATCTACCGGCCTGACAGTTCCGTGCAGCGACTCATAATCTCGATATAGCCCGCGTAACGGAACAGGCGGTTGTGCTTCCGGGCGGTCAGTTCCCTGGACACCATGATGTCCTCCGACAATCTGTCCCACCAGGCGCAACGCATGCACGAACTCGTTGAAGTTGTTGCCTCGATGGTGGAAAAGGACGTCCAGGCGGCCCGCGCAGCCACGCGGCCACCCTCGAGACGAGAGGGCCGGGAATTCGTTTGCACAACTGGACCAGGACGCTTAGACTCGTGCGTGTCGGTTTTTTGGGCATCGGATTTTCATTTACGGCATGCAGCCGTTGGGGGTTTTCGTCAGGAGAATTCTACCCTCAGATTGGCATTGAAACCTACTCCCTATGGGACGACGGTGTATTCAATCATGTAATTGGAGGAAGAGATGAATTGCACCATGACGTCACGCCTGCTGCTGACTCTGTGTCTGGGTCTGCTGCTGCCTCTCCCGCTTTTTGCGACCGATGCGTCCGCCCCTGGCACGGCCCCCGCTGTTTCGGAGGCCAGGGTCTGGGAGGAGAAGGTCACCATTCCCACCTACCTGGCTGGCGATCCAGACCCCAACCCCATGTTTTTCTTCGGCCGGGCCTATCAGGGGGCCGAGGGCCGCGTTTACCCCTATGCGCTCTATGACACCCTGACCGGCAAAAAGGTCGATAAGGAATACACGGAAGTCTTCCTTGAGAACGAATACGTCAAGATCGGTATTCTGCCCGAGATCGGCGGCCGCATCTTCATGGCTGTGGACAAGTCCAACAACTACGACTTCTTCTACCGCCAGCACGTGATCAAGCCCGCCCTGATCGGCATGCTGGGCGCCTGGATCTCCGGTGGCGTTGAGTGGAACATTCCCCACCATCACCGCGCCTCCAGTTTCATGCCCGTGCAATACCGTGTCGAGGAAAATCCCGACGGTAGCAAGACTGTCTGGGTCGGCGAGATGGAACTGCGCGACCGTACCCGCTGGGCTGTGGGTTACACGCTGCGTCCCGGTAAGTCCTACCTTGAGGCTGCCATCCGAATCGTCAACCGCACTCCGGTCTATAACACGATGCTCTGCTTCGCCAATGTGGCGGTTCATTGCAACAAGGATTATCAGATTATCTACCCGCCCACGACGCAGTTCACAACCGGCCACTCCAAAGTCGCCTTCGACACCTGGCCGGTGGCGACGACGAAGGACGATCTCAAAGGGCTCGATGTGAGCTGGTACAAGAATCACTCCGGCCCGAATTCGCTCTTCTGCTGGAACTATGAAGAGGACTTCTTCGCCGGGTACGACCATGGCAAGGAGGCCGGCACGATGAGTGTGGCCAATCATCATGTCGTGCCGGGCAAGAAGTTCTTCACCTGGGGTACTGACTCCGGCGGCCAGCAGTGGGAGAAAAACCTGACCGACTCCGATGGCCCCTACCTGGAACTGATGGTCGGCGCTTATTCCGACAACCAGCCCGACTACTCCTGGCTCCAGCCCTACGAGACGAAAAAAGTCTCGATGTTCTGGTACCCCTTCCGTGATATCGGCGGGGTCAAGCGCGCCAACCTGGAAGCGGCCGTCAACCTCGAGACCAGTGGCACGACGGTCAATCTGGGCTTCAACACCACTGCGGCGCAGCTGGTGGCGACTGTACTGCTCAAGGCTGGCGACAAGGTGCTGCTGGAGGAGAAAATCTCGATCGCGCCGGACAAGCCCTACGTGAAAAAACTGTCCTTGCCCGCCGGTGTCAACAAAGACGACCTGCGGGCCTCGCTGAGCGTGGGTGGCAAGGAACTGGTCGCCTACCAACCGGTCCAGTTGAAAGCCAGGCCGTTGCCCGAACCGGTCACGCCGCCCACCCCGCCCGCCGACACCAAGACCGTGGAGGAACTTTACCTCAACGGCCTGCGGGTCGCCCAGTTCCACAACCCGTCGCAGGAGCCCGACCCATACTGGGAGGAAGCCCTCAAGCGCGATCCGGGCGACATTCGCGTCAACAACGCCATGGGTGTTCTTTGCCTCAAGAAGTGCAAATTTGCCGATGCCGAGAGATATTTTAAGAAGGCCCTGGAACGGCTGACAGCCAACTACACCTCGCCCAGAGATGGCGAGCCTTTCTATTACCTGGGCGTAGCCCTCAAAATGCAGGGCAAGAACGACGAGGCCTGGGACGCCTTCTACAAGGCCACCTGGAGCCAGGCCTGGACTGCGGCCAGTTACTACGGCCTGGCCGAGATCGCCAGCCAGCGTGGCGACTTCGCCGAGGCGCTCGAACTGCTGGACCGCTCGCTGGAATACAACACGCTCAACACCCGGGCCCTGAACCTCAAGGCCGCCACGCTGCGCCACCTCGACCGTCCCGAGGAGGCCGTCAAGGTGGCCGCCTCGATCCACGCCGTTGACCCGCTCGACGTCCGCGCCCTGGCCGAGATCTGGCTGGCCGGCAAGGACGAGGGCAAGGAATTAATTTCGAGTTTGACCCTTTTCCCCGAGGCCGGCCTCGAAATCGCCGCCGAACTCGGGAACGCCGGCCTCTATCTGGACGGCACGACTCTGCTGGAAAAAATGGCCGCCACTGCGCCGGATAAGAACAAGGTCACGCCGATGGCGTACTATTACCTCGGCTATTTTGCCGAGAAAATGGGGCAGCCGACCAAGGCGAAGGAGTATTACGCCCTGGCCGAGAAAATGCCGCCCGACTTTTGTTTCCCCTTCCAGTGGGAGGTTCTGGACGTGCTCACCGCGGCTCAACAGGCCAACCCCAAGGGCGCTCACGCCCCCTATTACCTGAGCAACCTGCTCTACGACTGGCAGCCCGCCGAAGCCATGAAACTCTGGGAAAAGTCCAGTTCCATCGAGGCCTCTTTCCCCATCGTCCAGCGCAACCTCTCCCTGGGCTACTCGCACATGGAAAACGGCTTGGACAAGGCCATCGCCAACTTGGAGAAGGCCGCGTCGCTCAACGACCCCTATGCCGTCCACTTCTTCGAGCTCGATCAGCTCTATGAGATGGCCGGCGCCAGTCCAGAGAAGCGCCTGGCCATGCTGGAGAAACACCAGGATGCCGTCGTCAAGCGCGATGACGCTGTCTCCCGTCTCATCGAACTCAAAGTGTTGATGGGCAAGGGGCAGGATGCCATCGCCCTGCTGACCGGCCGCCAGTTCAACGTCTGGGAAGGTGGCGCGCGCTTTAACGTCCAGGACTCCTGGACCGACGCCTGGCTCCAGACAGGCCACCAGGCCATGGCAGATAAGAAATACCAGGATGCTCTGGCCGATTATCAGAAGGCGCTGGAGTTCCCGGCCAACCTGCGAGCTGCAGAGGGACGACGCGCAGGCAGCCGCGCGCCGGAGGTCGATTACTGGATCGGCCTTGCCCAGGATGCCCTGGGTAACAAAACCGATGCCGAAGCCGCCTGGAAACGCTCTTCGGACGCCAACATCGCCGGACAGATGGGCGGCAGTGATATTGGGCCGCAGGCCAGCTCCACCGTGATGAGCTTCTACCAGGGTATGTCGCTTGTGAAGTTGGGTCAGGCCGAACGGGCCAAAACCATCTTCCAGGGCTTGGTCAACGGCGTCAGTGGTGGCGGTCTCGACGGTCGTGACGGCGCGGCCCCGTCCAGCAACTTCTTCGCCAAGTTCGGCCAGCAACTCTCGCAAAACGCGCGTGAAGCCAGGCAGCACTATACCGCCGCCCTGGGCCACATCGGCTTGGGCGACAGGACCAAGGCCCAAGATGAACTGACCCAGACACTCAAGGCCAACCCGGCGCATATGGGGGCGAGAACGGCTCTTATACAATTTATCGGGGAAAAATAGCGCGGGAAACAGTCAAAACGCACTTTCGCCCTGAAGGATGGAGTGGGATGTAAAGGAGATTTCCCGATTCGACTTCTCGTATCCGGTACTCTGGATGGGACGGTAGTGGAAGGCTGGGGTGACCTGAGAAAAATCTTTGCTGGAACCTTGTTCCCTTTTGAATGTGGTTTTTATGCGACGAATTTTCCCGGGAAAACAACAGACCAGGCCAAATCAGTGGACAGTACCTGGAACTTGATGTCTCCGGCCTTCATGCCTCGTTTCATGAGGTGTTGGCGATACAATTCGGAGGCTTCTCCGGTGACCAGAAAAATCCGCAGCGGAGTCAGTTGGGAGAGGCGGCGGGCGTGCTGGTAATGATAATTCTGGGACATCTCGATTTCCATGCGCCGGGCCAGATCCGGAAGATCGGGAGAATCTCCTGGTTCGGGCTGGCAATAGAGGACATAACCGGGACTCGCTTTCTCCGAACCTTCCAACACCGGCGCAAGCAAAGCAAATCGAAGGCGCAGATTCATGGTTTGTTTCAGTCGGTTCAGGCAATCCGCGACATGACGGGCGTTGAGTTTTTCTCCGACCAGATCCGAAACCAGATTGTCTCGTGACAGAAAATCCAGGCAGGGAACCTGGTGATAGAATCCGCTCACTCGTACGACATCGTGCAGGCGGTAACGATACAGACCGCCGCCCGTGGTCAGGATGATGCTGTATTCCCGTCCCTGTTCGAGATTCCAGGCGTACTGAATTCGACCGGTTTCCGTATCGTTGAACTCCAGAAAATGAGAGCGTACGGCACAGACCTTTCCCGGAATCCGACCCAGGGGGAAAGAAACGATGCCTTCCGTGGCGGTCAACCCCTTGCTTTGGATGACGGTGTGGGGAAACGTCTCGGCCAGTTGGGTTCGCCAAGGCTCAGCGATTCCATCCGTCCAGCAACTGATGAGTGTCAGGTGGGGCCAGATCTCCCGGATATTTTCTCGCACCGCTGGATTGATTCGACGTAATTTTTGGGCCCGCTTCGGATCAGGCGCCAGACACCTCTTAAACTTCTCGTGTAATTCCGGAGTCAATTCGATTGCCTCCGAAATAGTGCCGGACTCGATGTCGCGAAGGAGGGACTCGAAACAGGTCGGCAGGGCTTTCAGCAACAGGGTCAGAAAGGACGGATGCCAGACGGAAATCAACCGCAGATCCCGTTCCCGGCATAGAAAAAGAAGAGTCAGGTATTCGAAAGACCGAGGATTGCGGACCTGGGATATTTCCGAAGGGACAGGAAAAAGGAGGCGGGTCAACAGACGCTGGATCGTTCCCAGATATTCCGAATCGTCGGCAAAGCCGACACGCACTCGGGAATGGGTATCCTCGGGCCGGGAAACCGGTTCCGTATTGGGGCTGATCGACCAGTAATGGCGCCCAAGAAGGAGAGAGGGGCGAGCCAGGTACAGAGAGGCGATCCAGGGCACGATGGCCTCCTTAAATTCGCTTTGAAGTGAGCGGGTGTACGGGATCCGCTTGGACGCGGTGGTTGAACCGCTGGTGGGTTGGAGCAATTCAACCGGTTCGGCTGTGAGAACATTCGCATGACCGGTCTGGATGGCTCCAATAGCGGTCGCGTAATCTTCGTAATCCGTGAGGGGAACAGACAGGTAATCCTCGGGTGTTCGAAGAGAATCAAAACGGTGCCTCCGTCCGAATTCCGTTTTGGAATTCTGTCTCAGGATTCGCCGAAGCCGGGCGGTCTGGACAGATTTGACACGCCGGGTCGCGATCAGGAAGAGCGCCCATCCCGGCATGCAAACCGCGAGCCACAGACAATTGGCCGCCAGAACAGAGATTTTCTTGAAGAAACTACTCATCCCAGGTGACCGCCGTCCGCTCGATGACCCGCCAGGCGTATTGGTTCAAGTTCTCGCAGGTAATGTCCGCCAGGCAGGCCAGTTCATCCCCGTGGTCGAAATCCGGATTCCGATCAAGAAAGAAGCGTACATGGGGATTGTTCAGGCGTCCTTCAGGAATCTCACATTCCCCGGGTCGGAGACTGTCCCCGGATCCCTGAAACGATATGATCCCGGTGTCGGGATTATATGCATTCGGGAATTTGAACGCGGCAATCGCATCCAGGAGTTGGGGGTATTCCGGAGGCGCAGTCCGGTCACAGGCCGGATAGAAAACCTTGAAATAAACGGGTAGAAAGCGGTAGGTCCGGAACCCTTTTGAGATCAGAAACCAGTAGAGGGGAGTCGCCGGATTTCGATTTATCAGATGTAACATGTAATGGCCGAAACATCCCGCCAGATGGCTGTCGAGCCAGTGTCGGCGGTCCACGATCGTATCGCCGCTGAAAAGGAAAATTCGGGGGATCTGCGCCACTGACAATCGCAGGATCTGAAGTGTTGAGAATCCCACAATCTGTGTTCCGTCCCGCAAAAGGATGACGTGATCTTTTGCGTTCAGGTCGCGGAAAAAGTTCTCCCGCCGGACATTCTGGAAGTAACGGCTGTGCAATGCCAGCAGGTTTTCTTTTTCCTCGCGTGTCAGTCGCTTGAGACTTTTAATTTCGGATTGTAATGGCAAATCCCAGCACCTTTCCGGAAAACGTAACTACAGGGTTGCCAATTCAAGATAGGGAATTCGGGAGGAATCGAGCGCACGGACAAAATCCAGTCCATCTTCCCAGCAGACCCTATAGAATCGGCTGATATACTGGAATGTCAAGAAATGACTGACAGCCGAGCGCAGGGGATCGCGCTCGTGGAAACCGATTAACAGGTAATGGTGAGTTCCGTTTCGACGCTCCAGATAAATGTGTTCAAGAAGCGCCCGCAAAATCTCAACATCGTCTCCCCGAACACACGGAAAGGACAGATAGAGGGAATTGAGTGTTTCTCCTGGTGCTGGCAGATTCCTGAAACCGGTCAGGCAAAGGGCGGCATTGAGGACCGGACGCATCCATCCGATTGTTGGAGCGTAGCTCACCACCCGATTCTGTTTGAATGCATGCTGATCCCATAGGGCCACGACCCCCAGAATATTCTGTCCCTCCCGGTCTATAGCCACCCGGAAGTCTTTCAGAGACAGTCCCCGCAGGTATTCTGAATTGAAATCCTG
>DAOPYU010000222.1:0-7612 GCA_035353095.1 Candidatus Sumerlaeota bacterium
GCCGCGGGCGCGATCCCTCGAGGACGCGCCCGCGGTGCGTTACCGGGGGCCCGCTGCCGCCGGTCGTGTCGGAAAGCGGAATTTACACCGCCGACGATGTTCTGCGCCTGCGCCGCCTCGGAATCTCGGCCGTTCTGGTGGGCGAATCGCTCATGCGCCAGCCGGACCCCGGCGCCGCAGCCCGCGCCCTCATGGTCCACGCGGCGGGGGAATGAAGGACGGATTCCCGTCCAAAGAGTGTAAAGAATCCACCCGAAGGAAAAACCTGCCGGCCGGGAACACTTTCAAGAAACATTTTGCCCGTGGGCCTGTGGCAGGTTCCCCTCGAAACGCTTGCAAATACCCGTCCGCTATGTCAAGATTTGCCCGGTCTGAGAGGACTGGGGCCGCGAAGAGAGCCTGTAAGTCCCTTTATTTCAACACGGATTTGGAATTTCGAGCGATGGATGCGATTTACAGCGACACGCCTCACCGGCGTTACAATCCCCTGCTGGACGAGTGGATGCTGGTCTCGCCGCACCGGGCCAAACGCCCGTGGCAGGGGCAGGTCGAGGATCTGCCCGCCGACACGCGGCCGCAGTACGACCCCAAGTGCTATCTGTGTCCCGGCAACACGCGCGCCTCGGGCGACGTGAACCCGCAGTACACGAGCACGTACTTCTTCGACAACGACTTCGCCGCGCTGCTGCCGGGCGAGGAGCGCCCGCAGGCGTTCTCGGCATGCAGTGGTCTGGCGCGCGCGCAGGTCGAACGGGGCTTGTGCCGGGTCATCTGTTTCTCGCCGCGCCACGACCAGACGCTGCCCGTCATGGAAGTGGACGCGATCCGCAAGGTGGTGGACCTGTGGGCCGAGCAGTATGAGGACCTGGGCGCCAAGCCGTTCGTGGGGCATGTGCAGATTTTCGAGAACAAGGGCGCGATGATGGGGTGCTCGAACCCGCACCCGCACGGCCAGATCTGGGCCAACGAGTCGGTGCCCACCCTGCCGGCGCGCAAGATCGAGTCGCAGTGCCGCTACCAGAGCGCGCATGGCCGCACGATGCTGGGCGATTACCTCGAGTGGGAACTCGGACAGGGCGAGCGGATCATTTCGCAGAACGAACATTTCGTGCAACTGGTGCCCTTCTGGGCGATCTGGCCGTTCGAGGTGATGATCGTGCCGCGCCGTCCCGTCGCTGCCATCACGGAACTGACCGACGCGGAGCGCTCGGCCTGGGCCGCCATTCTGCGCGACGCCACCATCCGCTACGACAACCTGTTCCGCGTGTCGTTCCCCTACTCAATGGGCGTGAACCAGTTGCCGACCGACGGGAAAGAGTACCCGGGCGTGGTGCTCCACCAGTCGTTCTACCCGCCGCTGCTGCGCAGCGCCACGGTGCGCAAGTTCCAGGTGGGCTACGAGATGAGCGGCGAACCGCAGCGCGACATCACGCCGGAGCAGGCGGCAAGCCGTCTGCGCGAGTGTGGCGACAGACACTACTCGAAATAGGATGCTCCCGGGATGAACCAGCGGGCCGCCACGAGGCGCGCTCCGGGTGGTTTCCTGAACCATCATATCAGACAAAGAAGAGGACCCCCAACTCATGGATACCCTTCAGATTTTTGAGAAACAGTTCGGTTCGAAACCCCAGGTTTGCGTCCGCGCGCCCGGGCGCGTGAACGTGATCGGCGAACACATTGACTACAACGGCGGGCACGTGCTGCCGATGGCGATCAGCCGCGCGATCCAGATCGCCGCCTCGCCCCGCACGGACGGGCAGTTCCGCCTCTACGCCGCGCAGATGAACGAGCGCTACGAAGGCCCCCTGACCCCGAGCCGGACTCCGGAGCATTTCTGGACGAATTACTTCTTCGGCGTCGTGCAGGAGTTCATCAAACTCGGCCACACGGTTCCCGGCCTGGACGCGGTGATTGACGGCAACATTCCGCGCGGCTCGGGCCTGTCGAGCAGCGCCGGTTTCGAGGTCGCCACGGGCTGGATGCTCCAGACGTTGCTCGGGACGCAGCTCACGCGCATGGAAATCGCGCTGGCGGGTCAGCGCGCCGAAAACAAGTTCGTCGGCGTCAACTGCGGGATCATGGACCAGGCGATTTCGGCGTGTGGCACGGCCAACCACGCCATGCTGCTCGACTGCAACACGCTCGAGTACTCGCAGGCGCCCCTGGCGTTCCAGGGCAAGGCCGCGATCCTGATCGCCCACAGCGGCGTGCATCGCGGCCTGTCGGCCTCGGCCTACAACCAGCGGCGCAGCAAGTGCGACGCGGCGTTCGAGGTCCTCAAGAAAAACGTCCGCGCCGACCTGCCGTGCCTGTGCGCCGCCACACAGGCGGAACTCGATGCCTGCGCCCTCCAAATGGACGATGAAATGGTCCGCCGCGCACGCCACGCCATCGGCGAAGAGGCCCGCGTCCAGGAAGCGGTGAGCGCGCTGGCCAACGGAAAACTCGAGCGCCTCGGCCAGATCCTCAACGAATCGCACCAGAGTCTGCGCGACGACTATGAGGTGTCGTGCGAGGAACTCGACACGCTGACCGACCTGCTGCGCAACCAGCCGGGCGTGTACGGTTCGCGCCTGACGGGCGCGGGGTTCGGCGGCTGTACGGTCTCGCTGGTCGCCACCGACGCGGCACAGGCGGTGATCGAGTACGTGACCAAGAATTTCTACCAGACGCGCGGCTGCGAACCCATCGTGTTCCTCAGCGATGCCTGCGAGGGCGTTCAGGTGGTGTGAGGTTTATATTGCTGCGGGAAACCGACGATCCAGCGGTTTGGATCTCGGGGTCAATGAGAATCGAAGATTCGGTAAAAGAAAACCGTCGGTGTCTATCCCACAGAGGGAGACACCGACGGTTTTTTCAATGGGGACAGGGGCGTGTCAGGATTCTTCCAATAAGGGAAGACCGGCATCCCGGGCGGCGCGGCCCAGGGGCTGGTCGAGCGTGGCGAGGGGCAAGCCGAGTCGAAGGGCCAGTTCGAGATAGGCCGCGTCGTAAGCGGTCAGGTGGTACGTGTGTCCCAGTTCCAGAATCCGCGCAAACCCGTGCCGCGTTGTCTCGGCATCTTCCTGGATAGGCAGATCGGAAAGGAAGGCCGCCAGGCGCATCATCTCGATATGCGTGATACGTCTGTGCCGTTCCGCCGCCAGCAGAACGTTGGCCGATTCGAGACGCCAGAGCGTGGGGACAACAGCCGCGGTCGTCGCGAGGCGGTCCAGCACCATTTCGGCATAGGGGTTTTCTTCGTCGGCAAAGCACCAGGACATGGCGACCGAACAGTCGAGAACAAAGGCGGGCTTCATCGGCGGCCTTCTTCGATCAGTTTCCGAATGGAAAGGCCCCGCAGGTGAATGTTCTTACGGAACTCGCGCATCTGGGCAATGGTTTCCGCGGGCGAGCGTTCCGGCGCTCCCTCGGGTGGAACCAGCATGGCCACGGGTACCCCGTGGCGCGTGATCGTAATCCGTTCGCCCTGGGTGACGCGTTCGATCAACTGGGGCAGGTGGGTTTTGGCATCGTAAGCGCCGACGGTTTTCATGGGAAGCGCCTCCTTTTAGACCTGTCTCAGACCAGTCTAAGTCAGGCGAGAAGTGTTTGTCCATTCCAATTGGTTTCCGCCAACGTCTTCGCCCCCCCGCAGGACCCGCCTTCAATGTCTAAATTCTTTCTCTTCAACGAGAGACGAGGGATGGATTTTTTTGAGAAAGTCTTCTGGAGGAACCTCTTCTTTTGGGTTAGGATGATTCGGTCGCACAGTCTGATTTCAGGCAAGTCGTCTGATCTTCAAAAGACCGTGTGCCCATTCTTACGAAACTGAATCCCACGGGGCGAACACGGGTTTCTGGAACAGATTGAAAGCCCCCTGCCCGGGAATGGCTTTCCCCGAAACGCTCCTGTAGATAGTCTGTCCCATGTCCGCACCTGAATTTGTTCACCTCCATGTTCACAGCCAGTACAGCCTCTTGGACGGCGTGACGCGCTTTGGCGCGTTGTTCGAGCAGGTCAAGGAACTGGGCATGAACTCCGTCGCGTTGACCGACCACGGCAACCTGTTCGGGGCGCTGTCGTTCTTCAAGGCCGCCAAGGGAACGGGCGTCAAGCCGATCATCGGGTGTGAGGTTTACCTCTCCCCCACCACACTCGACGACCGCACGTCCGTCGAGGCGCGCCGCGTCAATCAGCACATGGTGCTCCTGGCCAAGGACTTCGAGGGGTACCTGAACCTGTCCTACCTGGTCTCGCGCGGGTACGTGGACGGGTTCTATCGCAAGCCACGGATCGACAAACACCTCCTGGCCGAACGCAAGAACGGCCTGATCGCGCTGTCCGGATGCCTCTCCGGTGTGGTGGCCAATTACCTGCGCGACGGGCGCGACAAGGACGCTTTGCAGGCCGCCCGGGACTACGCGGACATCATGGGGCCCGAACATTTCTACCTCGAACTGATGGACCACGGCATCCCCGAGCAGAAACGCGTGAACCAGCAGTTGCTCGAGATCGCCAAACAAACGGGCCTGCCCCTGGTGGCTACGAACGACGCGCACTACCTGCGCGCCCGCGACGCCAAGACGCAGGACTTGCTCATCGCCATCGGGACGGGCAAGACGCTCAACGAGGAAGGCCGCTTCACGTTCGATTCCGAGGAATTCTACCTCAAGTCTCCCGAGGAAATGGCGCAGCTGTTCGGCCACATCCCCGGCGCCATTGAGAACACGGTCCAGATCGCCGAGCGGTGCAATCCGGAAATCAAACTGCACCAACCCAACCTGATGCCCGAATACATTCCGGACACGGGGGAAACCGCCGAAGATCTTCTGCGGCGACTGGTGGACCAGGGGCTGGTGCGCCGCTACGGCGAAATCACCACGCCCCTGCGCGAGCGCGCCGACTACGAACTCGGGATCATCATCCGCATGGGGTTCGTGTCCTACTTCCTCGTCGTGTGGGACTTCATCCACTACGCCAAGGAACAAGGGATCGCCGTGGGACCGGGACGCGGGTCGGGCGCCGGCAGTATCGTGGCTTACGCATTGGGCATCACAGACCTCGACCCGCTCGAGAACAAACTCTTCTTCGAGCGCTTCCTGAACCCCGAGCGCGTCAGCATGCCCGACTTCGATATTGACTTCTGCCCGCTACGGCGCGAGGAGGTGGTCGAATACGTCCGGCGCAAGTATGGCGAGGCCAACGTGTCAAACATCATCACGTTCGGCAAGATGAAAGCCAAGGCGGCGGTGCGCGACGCCGGACGCGTGATGAACATTCCGTTGGCCACGGTGGACCGGGTCGCCAAACTGATTCCCGACGGCCCGAAGGTCACGCTGAAGTCGTCGTTCGAAGAATCACCCGGATTCAAGGAAATCTACGATTCGGACCCCCAGGTCAAGGACATGGTGGACCGGGCGATGCGCATCGAGGGCGCCGTGCGCCAGCCGGGCATGCACGCCGCCGGGGTGGTGGTCTCGCGCGTGCCGCTCATCGAAACGATCCCACTCTATCGCCAATCGGGTAAGGGCGACCTCATCACCCAGTACGACATGATCCAGGTCGAGGAACTCGGCCTCCTGAAGATCGACTTCCTGGGGCTGAAGAACCTGACGATCATCGAAGACTGTATCCGGATGATTCGCGAAAATCACGGGGTCGAGATAGACTGGCCCGCCATCGGGCTGGCCGACGAAGAAACCTACGCCCTGTTCCAGCGCGGCGACGGATTCGGCGTGTTCCAGGTGGAATCGTCGGGCATGCGCGAAATGCTGCGCATGGCGCGCCCCACCTGTTTCGAGGACATCGTCGCCCTCATCGCGCTCTACCGTCCCGGCCCGATGGACTACATCCCGCAGTTCTGCAAGCGCAAGCACGGCGAGGAACCCATCTCCTACGCCCACCCCTGGATGGAGGACGCCCTGAAGGAAACCTACGGCGTCATGGTCTATCAGGAACAGGTGATGCAGATCGCCCAGAAACTCGCCGGCTACACCCTGGGCGGCGCCGACCTGCTGCGCCGCGCCATGGGAAAGAAAAAAGTCGAGGAGATGGACAAGCAGCGCAAGACCTTCGTCGAAGGATGCGCGAAGAACGACATCCCGGCGGACCTGGCCAACCAGATCTTCGACGACATCACCAAGTTCGCCGCCTACGCCTTCAACAAGGCCCACGCCGCCGCCTACGCCGTCATCACCTACCGCACCGGCTACCTCAAGGCGCACTACCCGGCGGAGTTCATGGCTTCGATCCTCACCAACGAAGTGCGCGGCGGCACAAGCGACAAACTCGGCCAGTACATCAGCGTGTCGCGTGAAATGGGCTTGCGCGTGCTTCAGCCGGACATCAACAAGTCGCAGGCGTTCTTCTCGGTCGTGGATGGCCACATCCGCTTCGGTCTGGCGGCCATCAAGAACGTCGGACTCGGGCCGGTCACGCACATCATCGAGGAGCGCGACCAGGGCGGCCCCTTCACCAACTTCTTCAACTTCTGCGAACGGGTGGACGGCTCGAAGGCCGGCTCGCGGGCTATCGAATGCCTGATCCTCGCGGGCGCAATGGACTCCTTCGAGGGCAATCGTCCCCAGCTGCTCCACGTCATGAAACAGGCGCTCGAGATGGGAGCCGAGACGCGCCGTCAGCGCGAGTCGGGACAGACGTCCCTCTTCGACATGATGATGGGAGGCGAATCCGCGTCCAACAACGTGAACGAAATCCCCCTGCCCCCGCTTGACGACTGGACCGACCGCGAAAAGTTCAACAAGGAAAAGGAACTGGCGGGCATCTTCCTCTCCGGCCACCCGCTCGACCGCTTCCGTCCCGACATGGCGTCGTTCACCACCGCCACCTCGGCGGCGCTGCCCGAGATGAAACCCGACTCGCCCGTGACCATGGTCGGCATGATCTCGTCGGTCAAGGCGATCACGACCAAAAAGGGCGAGGCGATGGCGTTCGTCGAACTCGAGGATTTCGACGGGCGGTTCGAGGTCCTCGTCTTCCCCCGCACCTACGAGCAGTGCCGCGACCTGCTTTTAGTGGACTCGATGCTCTACATCGAAGGGAAATACAGCAAACGCCCCGAGGATGAGGCGGGCAAGGTGCTCGTGGACCGCGCCACGCGCCTCGAGGACCTGCGCCGTACCCGCACGCGGTTCGTGGACATGCGCATCCCGACCGAAGCGCTCACGTCCGAGCATCTCGAAACGCTCCGCTCCCTCTTCCGCCGCCATCAGGGCCCCGTCTCCGTGCGCCTGCGCCTGCGCGGAGAAAAGGGCGAGGAAGTCCTCGTCGAAACCGCCGCCCGCTTCAAGGTCAACCCCTCGGACGCCTTCCTCGCCGAAATCAGCAAACTCGACTTCGTTCAGGACCTGCGCTTCGCCGAGCGGTGAGGGAAACTGACTCTTGTCCATATGGTTCTACTCGATACTGATAGTGCGCTGTATATTTCATGTTCATTATAATAAAATTTTGTAAAATTTTCCTTGCGGATTTCTCCAAGATAGCCCAATCTATCCTCTGAATAAGAGATCATTCATATTAGGAGGAGTTCGCGATGAATAAGAGCCTTTCTTACAAGAAACAGAAGGAAGTATCCAGAATCCATCTTGTGTGGGTGTTGGTATCTCTCGTC
>DAOPYU010000223.1:0-7611 GCA_035353095.1 Candidatus Sumerlaeota bacterium
TCGTTCTCAAAAGAGTCTTCTTTGTCGCCATTTACACCGCCTCCATCTTCCCCGTTCCCATAGTCAGCCCCATCTGAAAGCCGTCTTCGGCCACCGGATCCGCACGCACAACCCGCCGTCCCGGCCACCTTCCAACTCGATGGCGCCTCCGTGCATTTCAACAATTCTGCGCGACAAAGTCAAGCCCATGCCTGAGCCCGCCACCTCATTCTCTTTCAAACGCTCCATCGGACGAAAAACCAACTCGCGGTAAGGAAGGGCGACTCCGATCCCCCGATCCACAAAAGTCAGGTGCAATTCCGGCGTTCCGGCGCCCAGAGGGCGCTCTTCGGCGCAGACCCGCAGGACCCCATGTTCCCCACTGCGCACATATTGCGCCGCATTGCGCAACAGGTGTATCACCAGATCGCGCAACATCGTCCGGTCCCCCACCAGAACAACCCCCGCGCACCCACTGAAATCGCACTCGAAAAGGGAGTCCACCTCGCGTTGAATCCGATCGAACGCCTCCTCGATCAGCTCGGGCAGAAACACATCGCGGCGCAGCATTTTCTCCGCATCGAGGGTCAGCATCTGTGTCACATCACTGATCAGCGTGTGCATTTCCGAGACATTCGCGCTGATCCGCTCCAGACAGTGGCGGGTCGTTTCATCCACCCGTCCAGCCCACAACCGCTGGAGTTTGGACGAAAAGCCCAGAATGGACCACAACGGCGCCTGCAACTCGTGCGTGGCGATATCCACATATTTGACCAGCGTGTCGTTCTGCAGTTTCAGCGTTTCCGCCTTTTCCTGAATCTGGTCATTCAGGACACGCAAGTGCGCCTCGTAGAGGCGCGCCAGCGAAATCTCGTCTCCCAGCATCCGTTGCGACAAGGCCTCGAGATACCCCACCCGCGTTTCAAAGGCGCCGGGATACTGTTCCCGCAACAGGCGCCGAACCGTCGTCAGGAAAGTCGAGTTCAGGAGAAAGAGACCCGACAGACGCAAACCTTCCTCGAATTTCCGGCAGGTCAACTCCATCACCTCTTCGCCATATTCCCCTTGCGAGGAGGTGCTCAGAACATAATTGTCAAACAACAATTCCAGATGTTCTTCGTCCACTTCCCCCGGCGCATCTTCTCCCCCTCCCCGTTCGGACTGCAAAGCCTCGCGAGCCAGACGCACCCACGTCTTGAGAAATTCCGCACGCCGCTCGGACAGAAACGCCAGAACGCTCCGGGTATCAATGCAACTGCTTCCCATCGGTCTCTCCCTCAAACTCGACCTTGTGCGAGGTCCCATCCAGCGATAGAATCGGAGTAAAACTCAAGAAAAGTCCCTGAAGTTCCACCTGTTTTTCCCGGAAAAGCGGGGTAATGCGCTCCTCGATCTCCCATTTGGTCCCTTTGGGCGAACGCCCCAGCCGCAACATCACCCGCGCGCACTTTCCCTCCACCGCCGCAACCGCCTGACATCCCGGACACGGTGACCCGCACCCCCCGATCACCTCGTGACAGGTCGTGCCCCGCCGGTCCCCATACTCCTCCTGAAAGGCGGAATTGCACACGCGAATTCGATAGCCGAGGTCAATGAAGACCGAATCCGTCTGATTGGCCGCGAGGACCTTGCGGATACGCTCAAGGAAGACCTCCTCCTCTTCGGCTTCAGACAATTCCCCGGCTTCCTGCTTCTGATGGCGCATGCGGGTGGAAACCGCGTCGGCCACCGCCGAAACGAGATCCTGAACGGAACACGGTTTGCGCAGACAGGTCAAAGCGCCCGCCTCGTAGGCCATTCGCACCAGGTTGGCGTCCACCAGCCCGGAAATCAGCAGACACTGCGTGTCCAACCGCGCAGCGCGCACATCCTCGATCAACTGAATCCCATTGCGGCCCGGCAACCGGTAATCGGTCAACAGAACATCGTAGGGACGCGAAAGCAACAACCCCGCCCCCATTTCCACACTCTCGACCGACGTCACCTCATACGGCCTGCCCGTCAACGCTTCACTGCTCAGAATTTCCTGATAGAGCAACCGCAACGGTTCCTCATCCTCAACGATCAAGATTCTGGGAAGCGTTTGAGTCTCCGTCACGAGGGCTTCTCCGGCAAGTCCAGAAGATTCAAATCATCCGAATACTGCTTGGTGAGCATGTGGCTGTCACGTTCGATACGATCGAGAATTTCCTGAATCCGCACGATATTGCTCAACAGATCCCGCAGCGCTCCTTCCCCCACGGCGGCCGGGTTGAGCAAAAGCAATTCGATGCGGCTGTACACATAGGCCAGAGGCTGACGAATCTCATGCTGAAGCGTCGTCATGAGGAGCGATTTCGTCGCCATCCGCTCGGAGAGCCGAATCTGCGAAGTGGCCCGTTCGAGCAGTTTCTGATACGACTGAATCAACGACAGAATATTTTCATCCACAATCCGGGCCAGACAATCCAGAAACGCCAGGCGCAATTCAAAAGGCACAAAATACTCATGCTCGAACACCAGTTTGACCGACTGTTTGAACGAAAGATTCAACAGTTCAACGGCCAGCAGACTCTTGGCCTCGGCATCCTGTACCAGCGCCATCTGCTCCAGAAATCGCGCCGTCGCCTGCGATTTCCCGACCTCCGGACGCAAATCCAACTGGAAGGCATCGAAAAAACGGTCCATCTCCTCGTTGGTCATCAGAAAAGACTCGGGCAAACTGACCTCTTCGGCCAACCCGAGCATCCGTTCACGCCACTTCTGGAGAAACAGCCCTTTGTTGCGCTCGAAAAAACGCAGCAAATCTCCCCAGTCATTGGAAACAACCGGAACATTTCCCTCCACCACCCCTTCGGCCACCAGAACCGCCGGCTGCTGTTCCCCCCGCGAACTCATGACACTGAGAATGTCCTCGGCATGTTTCCGAATACAATCCAGATAGGTGTTATCCAGTGTCTTGCGGACATAATCGCGGGCGCCGTGCTTGATCGCCTTGACGGCCAACTCCTCATTCCCATACGCCGTCACCATGATGACCGGCAAACCGGGTACCAGATCGGTGATCCGAGACAGAATATCCAACCCCGAGAAACGACTGCTCAGATAATAATCCAGAATCACCAGATCGCAATGACGTCCCCGGAGAATCTCGAAACACTGGTCCGAATCACTGGCGGCCAACACCTCAAAGTCCGCGTCAAAAACTTCCGCGAACAGTTCCAGATGGTCCATGTTGTCTTCAACAATGAGGATAGTCCCTTTGCGAGGCATCTGAATCCCCTTTTCGCGATAGCATCCCTCGACATCGGTTGAGAATACCAAAACCGTCCGATCACTCCAGCCAGCTCATACCCGGTCCCCAAGCCAGCCTGTCACTGTAAAAATACCTGCAGGTCCCTCTACAAATTCGGAATTTGACGACTTCTGACAAAAACTGTCAAGCCCAATATCTCCCCCTCCCGATTTCACGGGCGAAAACGAAAAAAATGCCCCCTTCTCCCCGGGGGCTTGAAGCGCCGTTCCACTTTAACTCAGGAAAACCACAAAGCCGGAAAATCATATTGAGCGCCTGTCAGGCATCCAATTTCAACACGCCGGCTTTCACAAGACACCGCTCGATCGCCATCAACATCTCGTTACTCTCCGGCTTGCTAACCTGTTCGTCGGCCCCCACCATGCGCCCCTTCTTCAGGTTGTCTTCACTGATCAAGGACGAAAACAACACCACCGGAATCGAACGGAACTGCGCGTCCTCCTTGATCCGCTTGGTCAGGTGCAACCCATCCATCCGCGGCATCTCGATGTCACTCAAAACCAGATCGAATGGGCCATTGGGTTCCTCGCGCCGGGCCTGCAGTTTATCCCACGCATCCTGTCCATCCGTCGCCAGAGTCACCGTCTGATAGCCCCCCTTCCCCAACACCCGCAAAATACCCGTCCGCAACGTCTCGGAATCGTCCGCAAACAAAATCCGGATGTGGGCCCGCTCGACCGGCGAACGCAGCGAACTCTCCTCCACTTCATGGACCCGCACCCCCAGAATCTCCGCGATGACCGTTTCAAAGTCCGCCACCAGCACCGTTTTACCCTCCACCTGTGCCGAACCCGTAATGGGAACTCCCAGGTGCGTCAGGTAACCCGACGGCGGCTCAATTTCATCCCACCGCAAGCGGTGGATCATCTCCACAGAATCCACCAGTACCCCACAGCGGACCTTGTTGAACTCCACCACGATGATCATGCCGTTGCCCTGGCGGGTCTCTTCCCCCTCCATCTCGAAGTAACGCCCCAGATTCACGAGCGTCAGCACCTCCTCGCGCAAGGAGAAACTCCCTTCGACCGCCGCGGGCGCATGGGGAATTTCGATCGTCGTGACTCGCTGTATAATCTCACGAACCTTCGCCACATTCACCCCGAAAGGGGTGGGACCCAGGCGAAAGACCAGTAGCTCCATTTCGTTGGTACCGGCATCCAACAGGATATCTTTTCCCATCATTCTCTCCTTTTGACACCCCACTCCCAAGCCTTGAGAATCGTCCTCGCCGATTCCCTGTTGTTCTTATCGGACAGAATTTCTGCAGACGTGAATCTTTTTTGCGGCTCTACACGTTTTTTTGTTCCCTCTGGAAATTCTGAAAATTTCTGAACAACCCTCCTGAGATCAACAATCCGGCATATAGAGAAAGCGGTGACACGAATTGCAGACCGCCAAGCCCCCACCCTGGCTTGACGCCTGAATGGTATGCAGGACCACCTTCATGTGGCACCCGCCACAATTCCCGTCGCGCAGAGGCACCACACAATTGCCCGGAAACCGTTCGCGCATCCGCTCGTAGCGCTGGAGGAAAACCGGGTCCACCCGTTGGGCCAGAACGGCCCGCCCCCCCTGCAGTTTTTCGAGAAGTGCGGAATTCTCCGCCACCCCCTGATCAATCCGCGCCAGTTCGGCCTGACACTCGCGTTCCTCGGACTCGAGATGTTCCTCGATCTGGGTCAGTTTCCGGGCCAGCGCCTCCTCCTGGTCCAGATACGCCAGGCCCTTTTCATCCGCATCCGAGATCTTCTGCCGGAGTTCCTCGATCTGAGCCGTCAGCGCGTCGTATTCCTTCTGGTTCTTGACCTTGAACTGCTGGGCCGTAAACTTTCGGAGATTCTCGCGCCATTCCGTCACCTGCCGCTCGGTCTCGCGGATCTGTTTTTCAAGCGCGCGAACCGCCGCTCTCCCCTCCTCCACTTTCTGGCGCGCGCGACCGAGCCGGGCCTGACAGATGGGCCGCGCCTCCGCATACCGTCTGATCACCGCCTCGACTTTGGTTATCTCGTTCTCCGTCGCCTGCAGAGACAGAATTGTCTGAGTCTCTTCCCGTAATACCATCGCGTCATCCTTTCCTGAAATCCCTTAAAACTTCTCTACCCGATTCCGCTTCCCTCAGGAAATCCGAAAATCTCATTTCCGCAACAACCGCCAGAAGAAACGATGCGCTTCCGGATACAGCCGCTCTCCCAGTACCCCCTGTGCCAACCGCCGCACGCGATCAATCCACCGCAATTCTCTCAAACGGACCTCCTGATGGTCCAGAAAATCGCGCAACCGGTCTCCCGTCATCGTCGCCCGGACCGCCACCCGACCTATCACCTGAATCTGCCCCGACGTTTTCTGGGACCCCGGGATGGACGTGAAAACCTTTTCATACCCGGCGGCGGCCGCCTCTTCCAACGCTTGGCGGTTGAAACGTCCGCCCGGAAACGAAAAAGAACGAACCTCGAACCCCGTCTCGCCCTCGATCCGTTTTCGACTCTCGATAAACTCGTACCGCTGTTCCTCGCGACTCATGGCCGTCAGGAACCGATGGCTCAGCCCATGCGCCCCGAGCGCCATCCCCTGCCCCCCCATCTCGCGCCATTGCTCCCATCCGGTCTGTCCCGATTGTCCGACAAAACCCGCGGTCACAAAGAAGAGCGCTCGCCACCCCTTCTTCTGAAGGATCGGAAACACGACGTCGTAATCGCTCCGATCCCCGTCGTCGAAAGTCAGCAACACGTCGCCCGGTTCCAGAACCACACTCCCGGAAAGAAACGCCACCGGGTCCACCACCCGTCGTCCCGCCCCCTCCAGGGCTTCCAGATGCCGCAGAAACTCATCCCGTTTCAACACATACCCCATCAGGCCCGAACAGGCGCCGACATAGCGGCCATCGCCCGGGTCCACCCCGTGGTACATCAAGACCAGTGGCGAGGCCTGATTCATCCTTTCCCCCCCACCTGCCGGACCCCGGACTCGTAAATTCCTTCGAGACGGCGCGCCACGGCGTGGACATCGAAGCGCTCCGTGACCCGTTCCCCCGCCCGGCGGACCATCTCCTGCGCCCGATCCGGGTCTTTCAATAACCCCAGGATCGCCTCGGCCAACGCCTCCACATCTCCCGCCGGCGTCAACACCCCCGCCCGCCCTTCATCCAGCAGTTCCGCATTTCCCCCCACGCGGGTCGCCACCACCGGCGCGCCCACAGCCATCGCCTCCAGAATCGAGAGCGAGAGTCCTTCAGTAATCGAGCATAACACATAAACATCCAACTGCCCCAGAATCCAGGCCACATCCTGCCGCTCACCCAGAAGGAAGACATTGCGCTCCATCCCCAGGGTCCGGATCGCCTCTTCGATCTTGCCCCGGTCCGGCCCGTCCCCCACCAGGAGGAAGGTCGCTTCCGGCCTCTGTTCCACCACCCGCGCCGCAGCCCGCACCAGCGTCACGTGGTCCTTCCGGTATTCCAACCGCCCAACCAACCCGACCCGCCAACCAGACCGTCCGGGCAATGCCGGACCTTTCCCCTCTTCCCGGGAACCCGACCGGAGCGCCTCGCAATCCACAGCGTTGTAGAGAACTTCAACCCGGGAAGCCGGCAACCGCTCCTCGGCCAGAATGCGCGTCCGTAAATCGCCCGACACGGCCAGAATGCGATAGGTTCCCCAGGACAACATCCAATCCAACGCCCGCCGGTACCATTTCTCCAGAGAGACGGTACTCTGCTCATGCGCGATCCGAACCGGAACCCCGGCCACCATCGCACAGAGCCGTCCCCACAGGTTGGCCGTGAACACCGACGTGTGGACCACATCCGGTTTCCACCGACGCAGTTCCCGCACCAACGTCCAGAGCATCGCCGGATGGACCCGCCCCTGCTTCCCCAGAGCCAGAACCGGGAACCCGCTTCGTTCCAGTTCCTCCCCCAAGGCGCCCTTGCGCTCCAGGCAGATCAGACACTGGTCAAAGCGCGCGGGATCGAGCGAACGCATCAGATTCACTACCTGACGTTGCGCCCCCCCGACTTCCATCGAGTTGATAACATGAGCCACCCGAATACGCCGAACCACTCCACACCTCTTCCTGTAACCGTGAGCCCAACGGAGAATTTCCCCCGCGAAACACTTTCAAACGCTCATCACGGCCGAGACGGCCGTGCCACTTCGGTCTCAGTCATACGCCACACCCTCGAACTCCAGCAGCCGCTTTTTCACCGCAATCCCGCCCGGAGCGGAAAACCCGCACAAACCGCCCCCAGCCGCCAGCACCCGGTGGCAGGTAACCAGCAACGGCAACGGATTCGCCCCCTCCGCCCCCCCGATGTCCCGGGCACTCCACCCTACCTGACG
>DAOPYU010000224.1:0-7608 GCA_035353095.1 Candidatus Sumerlaeota bacterium
GGGCTTGAGTCGCTCATCCAGGCGCCGCTCCTGGACGAGCGAGCCTTTGCGGGGCTGTGCG
Organism: Candidatus Sumerlaeota bacterium; assembly: GCA_035353095.1. Taxonomy (GTDB): domain Bacteria; phylum Sumerlaeota; class Sumerlaeia; order UBA8349; family UBA8349; genus DAOPYU01. The sequence continues at coordinate 62 of DAOPYU010000224.1, forward strand.
ACACCGGGCAAGTCCTGCGACAAGCCGCCCGGGAAGAAAAGAATACGCGTCTGAATATACCCATCCTAGAGGAACTGTTGCGGGCGTGGGAATCCCCACCGAACAGTGTCCTGGACGCCCTCCTTCTGCTTCGGCGAACGGAACAAAACGCCAGGGAACTGACCGGAAAAACAAATGGGGTCGCCCTGGATCAGACGGGCGTAGTCTATTGGGTCAAACAGATCCAAAGCCAACTGGCGGCGGGGCTGAACCTGGGCGATCGTTATCTGGCCTGGATCGAGATTCTGGCGGAAAAGACGGAGAACGAGGTCGCCGGACTGGATTCAGACACCCTGCTGTCGGCTTTTCATCAGGCCCTTCATGAGGCGCCTTCTCTAAAAGATCTGGCGGACGGCAACATGGCCTGTATCGCGTCTCTTCAGTCCATCCGGGAACACGCGCCCCAGGAGGCGGGCGAGCTTCTGAACTGGATTGACCGCGTGCTAGAGGCATTCGGACGATCGAAATGGCTCGCGGGTGAAACGCTGGACAAGGTGAAGCAGATCTCCCGAGCCTGTCACGAACTCTCGGAATCCGTCAATATGCGTTTTCTTTACAACACCGACCGTCGGCTCTTTTCGATTGGGTTCAATGTTTCGGAAGGACGACTGGATCGCGCTTTCTACGATCTGCTGGCAAGTGAAGCGCGCCTCGGGAGTTTCGTCGCCATTGCCCGGGGGGATATTCCCGTCGAACATTGGTTTGTTCTGAGTCGTCCCTACGGCGCCATCGGCCGACATCGGGCCCTGCTCAGCTGGACCGGGACGATGTTCGAATATCTGATGCCGTTGCTGTTCCAGCGTTCCTATGGAAACTCGCTGTTGGATAAAGCCGCCCGGGAAGCCGTGGCGATCCAGATCGCCTACGGACACAAGCATCGGACGCCCTGGGGAATTTCGGAGTGTGCCTTCGGGGACCTGGACCTGAATAAGACCTACCAATACTCGGCGTTTGGGGTCCCTGAACTCGGACTCAAGCGCGGTTTTGAGGAAAAGATCGTGGTCGCGCCTTATGCCACGCTGCTGGCGGTCAGTGTGGCTCCACAAGAAGTCGTGCAAAACCTGAAACGGCTGGCCGATTTGAGGCTGTTGAGCGATTACGGCTACTACGAATCTCTGGATTACAGCCGACAGCCAAACCGCGTGGGTGAGTCCGGGGTGATCGTGCGAGCCTATATGGCCCACCATCAAGGCATGTGTTTCCTGGCGCTGACCAACTTCCTGCATGACGACTGCCTCCTGCGTCATTTCCACTCCGACCCGCGCGTGCGCACCTTTGAGCCCTTGCTGCATGAACGCATTCCGCACCTTCCGCCGCTGCACCACGTCTCCACACGTGAACGAATCACTTCCGTTGCGGCCATCGGCGAAGTCGCGCCCTCGGTGAGCCAGTCTGAAACGCCCCATACCGCCACGCCCAAGACCCAACTGCTTTGTAATGGCCGCTATGGACTCCTGTTGACGGGCGCCGGTGGGGGCTACAGCCGCTGGGACGACTTTGAAATCACGCGCTGGAGAGCGGACACGACGCGGGATTCATGGGGGACCTTCTGCTACATCCACGATACCGATTTGAACCGGTTGTGGTGCAACAGTTACCATCCAACCGGCGGAAAGGTTGAACAGTACAGCGTCAACTTCACGCTCGACCGAGCCAAGTTCCGGCGCGTTGACCATGAAATCGAGAGCGAAACCGAGGTCATCGTTGCGCCGGAAGATGACGTCGAGATTCGGCGGATGACACTGATCAATCGGTCCACCCGTCCCCGTCGGCTCAATTTGACCAGTTATCTCGAACTGACGCTGGCGCCACACAGAACGGACTTGCAGCACCCGGCCTTTAACAAACTGTTCATCCAGACCGAGGCGTTGCCCGAGCAGCGCGCGCTTCTGGCCTGGCGTCGGCCTCGCAGCGATGGTGAGACGCCTGTCCATGTCGCGCACCGTTTTACGCTGGAGTCCGCGACCGGTGAATCCGGAGATGAAACCCTGCGCTTCGAAACCGACCGGCTTCGCTTCATCGGTCGCGGACGAACGCTCGCCAACCCGATGGGGGCTTTGCAGGAACCCGGAAACAACGAGGGATTTGTCCTGGATCCGATCCTCAGTCTGCGTCAGAACCTCACCCTGGCGCCCGGCCAACGGGTTCAGGTTTCGCTGGTTCTGGCCGCGGGGTCCTCGCGCGAACAGGTTGTTGACCTGATGAACAAGTATGGCGATCCCCATGCGATCACTCGGGCCATGGATTTCGCCTGGGAATCGGCGCAGCTCGAGTTGCGTCTGCTGCGCATTCAGCCCGACGATGCGCGTCACTTCCAGCAGCTCGCCAGCCATCTCCTCTATCCCAATCCTCTCATGCGCTGCAGTGCGAAACGCATGGCTGAGAATCGCAAGGGCCAGGCGGGCTTGTGGGCATATGCCATTTCGGGTGACTGGCCTCTGGCTCTGGTCACCATCAGCGAGGTGCGGGATCTGGGCCTGATTCGCCAGATGCTCCAGGCGCATACCTATTGGCGCATGCATGGACTCATGGCCGACCTGGTGATCCTGAATGAGGAAACAAGCGGTTATACACAGCCCTTGCGCGAAGAACTCGAGCATCTGATCCAGGCCCACTCGGCCCACACGGGAATAGACCGACCCGGGGGAATCTATCTGCGCAGCGCACACCTGATCGCGGCAGAAGATCTGACGTTGCTGCGGGCCGTGGCGAGCGTTGTGCTGGTGGCGACACGCGGAACCTTGTCCCAGCAATTGGGTACAGCGCTGGAAACGCCCGAGTTGCCGGAACCCATGGTTCGAAAACGGGACCCCCGGGATCTTTCGGCGGCCTTGCCTTTCATGGAACTGAATTTCTTTAACAGCCTGGGGGGTTTTACTCCGGATGGCCGGGAATACGCGATCTATCTCGGTCCGGGCATGCACACGCCCGCTCCGTGGGTCAATGTCATGGCCAACCCGACCTTCGGAACGCTCATCAGCGAAACCGGAGCCGGTTTCACCTGGCAGGGTAACAGTCAGCGCAATCGCCTGACACAATGGTCAAACGATCCGGTGATGGATACCGCGGCCGAAGCGATCTATATCCGCGATGAAGAGACCGGAATCTATTGGACGCCCACCGCATCGCCCATTCGTGAAGAAACCGCGTACCGGGCCCGACATGGGGCGGGGTACACGGTCTTCGAGCACAACAGCCACGGCATTGACCAGGAACTGACGGTCTTCGTTCCCGTGGACGATCAGGGGGGGGAGCCGATCAAACTGCAACGGCTCATCTTGCGTAACGACTCCGGCCGCCCCCGTAAACTGTCACTGACCTACTATGTCGAGTGGACACTGGGCGAGGCGCGCGAATCCTCCCAGATGCAGGTCGTGGCCACCTGGGATGACGAAGTTCAGGCGATGATCGCTCGCAATCACTATCATCCCGATTACGCGGATCGGGTTGCTTTCGCGGCCGTGAGCCAGCCCACGGCGTCTTACACCGCCGACCGCACGGCCTTTCTGGGACGCAACCGCTCCACCGGAAACCCGGCAGCGATGGATCGAATCCGGCTCGCACGCCGGACAGGAGCGGGTCTGGACCCGTGTACCGCGCTTCAGGTCAGTCTGCGACTCGCTCCCGGCGAACGGACGGAAATCACCTGCATGCTCGGTCAGGCCCCCTCGCTGGAGCAGGTCCACTCCCTGGTGCCGGCTTACCGCAATAGCCAGACTCTGGAAGCTTCACTCCGGCAAACCCAGGCGTGGTGGGACGACCGTCTGGGTACCATCCAGGTACACACCCCCGAGCTTTCCGCCGACCTCCTGATCAACCGTTGGCTGCTCTATCAGAGTCTCAGCTGTCGAGTCTGGGGGCGATCCGGCCTGTATCAATCCGGCGGCGCCTTTGGTTTCCGCGACCAGTTGCAGGACGTCATGGCCTTCCTCTACGCCCATCCCCAGCTGGCGCGCGAACACATCCTGCTCGCGGCCAGCCATCAATTCAAGGAAGGCGACGTCCAGCACTGGTGGCACCCGCCGGGGGGCGCGGGCATCCGATCGAGGATCTCGGACGATCTCCTCTGGCTCCCCTTCGTGGTCGCGCAATACCTTCGGATCACCGCCGATGCCAGTATCCTGCATGAAATGGTCCCCTTTCTCGACGCGCCCCTTCTGAACGACGATCAGCACGAGAGTTTCCAACTGCCGGGTGTCTCAATCGAACGCGCCACGCTCTTCGAGCACTGCCAGCGGGCGCTCAAACATGGCCAGAAACTGGGCGTTCATAATCTTCCCCTGATGGGGACCGGAGACTGGAACGACGGGATGAACCGGGTGGGCGCGGGGGGCAAGGGCGAGAGCGTCTGGCTGGCCTGGTTCATGATGGAAGTCATGCAGGGGATGGCGGAGATGGCCGACCTGATGAACCAGCCCGAGCGGAGCCACATCTATCGGCGGGACCGGAAAGCGCTGATCCAGCAGGTCGAAAAGTTCGCCTGGGATGGAGAGTGGTATCTGCGGGCAACCTTTGACGATGGCACGCCGCTGGGCTCAGCGGCCAATACGGAAGCGCGAATAGATTCCCTGCCGCAATCCTGGGCCTGGCTCAGCGGCGCCGCCGATCCGAACCGCGCCGAGAAGGCCCTGGATTCCGCGTGGAACCACCTTGTTCACGAGGATGAAGGGCTGGTCCTGCTCTTCGAACCACCATTCGATCATTCGGAACCCTCTCCCGGCTATATCAAGGGTTATCCCCCGGGTGTGCGGGAGAACGGCGGTCAATACACCCACGCCGCCATCTGGCTGGCCATGGCGATGGCGCGACGCGGCGATGGCACGCGCGCGGCCCAGATTCTGCGCATGCTCAACCCCATCGAGCACGCGCGCGAACCGGAATCGGTCTGGCGCTATGGGGTCGAACCCTATGTGGTCGCAGCCGATGTTTACCGCCTGCCCGGGCGCGTCGGTCAGGGTGGCTGGTCCTGGTACACCGGTTCGGCGGCATGGATGTACCGCGCCTGGGTGGAAGAAGTTCTGGGCCTGAAAGTGCGTGGAGAAACCCTGCGGCTCGCTCCGGTTATTCCAAGTTGGTGGGATGGTTTCCAGATGAGTTATCGTCATGGCGAGGCACTGTACGAAATCCAGGTCGAGAACCCGGATCACTGCGAGCGGGGCGTGGCGTGGGTGGAAATGGATGGGAAACGCATCAAAGAGGGGATCATCCAGATGGTTCAGAATCCAGTCAAACACCGGGTCATAGTCCGCATGGGCAAGTCACCGGATGTAACTGCGATGCCAATCCAGGAACTCATTGATCCCGTTTCCGAGCCAACATAAATCGAACAATTGTCTCCGAATTTTCCGTCTTCACCGCGTATCCTTTTCCGCACCCTCCACCGTTTTTCCTTTGAATTGAGCATTGTTCACAGGGACCGGCTTCGTTGTAGGGCGGAACCTCACCGTGAAGGATTTCTCTCGATCCTGTTTTTCGGATCCATGACATCGTGATTCTATGTCAGCTTCACCACCATCTTGCCCACATTTGTCCCCTGGAAGAGACCCAGGAAAGCCTCCACCGCCTTGTCCAACCCTTCCACGACCGTCTCCTTGTTCCTCAGTTCTCCGGTTCGAAGATAGCCGCCGACTTCTTTTTCAAATTCGTCCTGAAGATGCATCCAATCGCGAACGATCAGTCCCTTCATTGTCAGCCGTTTGGTGATCATGTTAAAGAGATTGGAAGGGCCGGGACGCGGCTTTTCTTCGTTGTAACCGGAAATACCGCCACAGGCGATGATTCGGCCATGCTCGCGCAAAGCCGAAAGGGCGGCTTCGAGTGTTTCCCCTCCGACATTGTCGAAATAGACATCGATTCCGTCTGGCGCCTCCATATTCAGCTGCTTGAGTACCGACTTGGCTTTGTAATTGAAGGCGACATCAAACCCACATTCTTCTTGCAGAAACCGAACTTTTTCCATTGAACCGGTTGACCCGATGACCCGACATCCGCGCAATTTTGCAAGTTGCCCAGCCACGTTGCCAACGGCGCCGGCGGCCCCCGAAATATAAATGACGTCACCGGCCTGGACCTCCACCAGATTCAAACCAACCCAGGCGGTCATGCCGGTCATGCCGAGGGCACCCAGGTAAACCGAGAGCGGTTGAACGTCGCGGTTGACAGGATGCAAGTCTTTGGGTGAAGCGATGAAATATTCCCGCCAGCCGAAGTTGGAAGTGCAGACATCGCCCGGTTTGAATTCTTCCGCGCGCGACTCGATGACCTTAGCGACCGCGCCGCCTTCGAGTGGCTTGCCTATTTCAAAAGGCGGCACATACGATTTTCCCTTGTTCATACGACCACGCATATACGGGTCCACCGACATGTAGAGGTTTCGTGCGAGCACCTGTCCGTCCTGGGGTTGTTCCAGTTGCACCTGCGCCAGGGTAAAGTTCTCGGCGGTTGGGTGTCCCTTGGGGTGGGAGGCCAGCCGAATCTCGCGGCTTGTAACGGTTGACATAAGAATTATCCATTCTCGCAGATGAAAGCGACAATACGATTTATATGGGGAGATTGGTGACTCCCACCCAGCCTTGACTGTGTCAGGCCTTTTTTTGTTCCCTCAAGGGACGCAGGTTTTACTGCCGTCACAGCAGTCGCATCATTTCAACTGCGATGCTGCGAATTCCCAATTTGCCAGATGATCGAGGAAGGCCTCCACGAAGTCCTTGCGGCGGTTCTGGTAGTCGAGATAATAGGCGTGTTCCCACACGTCACACGTCAGGAGCGCCGTCAGACCTTGCGCCACCGGAGTACCGGCGTTCGACGTCTTGACGATTTTCAACACGTCGGCATCCTGAACAAGCCAGACCCATCCACTGCCGAACTGTGCCAGGGCGGCCGCAACAAAAGCTTTCTTAAATTCATCGAAGCCGCCAAACGCCTTCTCGATCATTTTCAACAGACGCTCCTCTGGTTTTCCACCCCCACCCGGTTTCATGCCGTTCCAAAAGAAAGTATGGTTCCAGACCTGGGCCGCGTTATTGAAAATGGCGGTCTTGTCTTCCATGCCGGCGCTTTCCAGGACGACTTTCTCCAACGGACAGCCTGTTGCCCACGGTGTGCCGACGACCAGCTTGTTCAGATTGTCCACGTAGGTCTGATGATGCTTGCCGTAGTGGAAACCCATCGTCCGGGCCGACAGGTAAGGTTCCAGAGCCTCCGGGGTGTAGGGCAGCGCCGGCAACGTGAACGCAGGCGCTCCACCGGACACAGCCGGATCGATAGCAGATTTCGCGATAGACGGGTTCATCTTCTTTCTCCTTCGGTATTTGTTTCGGTGTGTGTTGCAGGTCGAAAACCTGCTTGTCGTTCAGTCTTCCCTTTTGTTTTTCTCTCGACGTTTCCGCTTTGTACGGTTGACCGTTACGGTCCCAGGTCCAGCCAGTCGCCGCCGGTAAAAGCGACCTCAGGTCGTAAGGAATGCCTGCAGATCGGCGTTGAGTTGGTCCTTGTGCGTGTCCGCGAGA
>DAOPYU010000225.1:0-5919 GCA_035353095.1 Candidatus Sumerlaeota bacterium
GGATGAAAATAACTCGAACTCACTGAGACTTTCATATCAGTTTACGATTCAGAACGACACAAGAGAAAGAGAAGATCCCGGAGGAAACTGGAACGGAGTTCTTGTTCATGCTGTAAATTCTGTCGCAATATCCCCCCTATTCCGGCCAGACCGGGACGGAGGCCCCCAGGTGAAGGAAATAGAGGCAGGCCTCTTTTAACGGCTTCGGGTAAATCGCCGCGACCGCCCGGGCGTACAACCGGATCTGGGGACGGTAGTGCGCCACCCGCGCCGCCACCGCCTCCGGCGGAATCTGGTCCGTCTTGTAGTCTATCAATAAAAACCCGTCGTCTTCCTCGACCAGGCAGTCGAACACCCCTTGGACCCGGATGCGTTCCGCCTCGTCGTACCCGGCCCTGTCGGGCAGACCCGCTTCGGAAGGGGAGAGTCCCAGGACGAACGGCGCCTCGCGCCAGACCCGACCGGGTGGCTGCGCCAGGACTCTCCGCCCCAGTACCGATTCGAAGAACCCCGCCACCGCCTCCAGATTCACCCTTTCGCGTTGCGTTTCGCTCAACAGGCCCCGATCAATCATCCGGTCCACCTGGGCCGAGAGACCAAAGTAGTCGAGTTTCTCCAGGAGGTTCACATGTTGCAGAACCAGGTGGGTGACAATCCCCCGTTCCGCACCGCCGGAAGCGGACGATGGCCCGTCCGCCGTTTCGACGAACGGGTTGCGCAGCCCTTCGAAGGGACGGACCACCCGCGCCAGCCGTTCGCCCGAGTCCGCTTCGAGGGAATCCCAGCGTCGTTTCAGTTCCGAGGTGGTCATGCGCGCCGGTATCTGGGTCAGGCAGGCGTGGGGGTAAGTCCATCCGATCCGGTCCATCGCTGCCTGGGCGGCGGCCTGCGCGGCCGTCCGGGAGTTTGTTTCGATCTCCCTTTCCTCGATCCGGACACCGCTCTGCAACCGCCAGGTCTCGGTTTCCTCCTTTTCGATTTCGCGCAGGGAGAGGAGTTGGCCGGGTTTCGGGAGGGCCGGATGCGGGGCGTAAACGCCCGGGTTGATCTCGAGCGCCGCGCCGATCCAGTCCATTGCGCCGCCCGGCGCGGTCACGGTCATCTGGCGCTCCGTGAGGCGTCTCAGGCCGGGCCGCGAGGCGTCTTCCCGCGCGCCGTCCGCTAACCCTTGCCACCGCTCGCGCGTTTTTTTCAGGTCGGCGACGGTCCCGCTCAGGATCAGGCGCTCGCGCGCGCGGGTCAGCGCGACATAGAGCACCCGCATTTCCTCGGCCAGCGCCTGGCGCTTCTTGCCGTTCCAGATGAACTCCTGCGCGGGCGAAGTGTAGTGGGCGCTCCGGTCCGTGTCCACCACGGCCACGCCCATCCCCCGGAGGCGGTCCAGGGCCAGGTGTCCCCGGAAGTCCATCGCGTTGAATTTTCGGGACAGATTACACGCGAAGACGATCGGAAATTCGAGTCCCTTGCTCTTGTGGACCGTCATGATGCGCACCACATCCTCGGCGGCGCCCTGGACGGCGGCTTCGTCGTAGTCCTCTTTCGCGTCCTGAATTTGCTGGAGGAATTCCAGAAAGCGGCTCAAGCCCTGGCGCACAAACGTGTCGGACTTTCGCACCAGATCGAGGAGGCGTTCGAGGTTCGCCCGGCGCAACGGACCGTTTTCCATCGCCAGAACGCAGGCCGGGTAACCCGATTCCTCGTACAGCGTTCCCAGCAGATCGGCCAGGGGACCGCGCCGTGCGCGAGTACGCCACCCATCGAGTCGTCGCAGAAAATCCGCCGCCTTGCGGCCCAGTTCCGACTCGACCTGCGCCGTTGCCGTCAGCGCGTCGTAGAAGTCGCCGTGGGGGGCGTTCAGGCGGGTCGCCAGCAGTTCGCTCTCGTTCCATCCCTCGAGTGGCGACCCCAGAAGGGCGGCCAGCGGGATGTCCTGGCGCGGGTTGTCAATCACCCGCAGCAGGTTCAGAACGTCGCGCACTTCCTGCGCCTGGAGGAACCCGGAGCCCGCTTCGGTGAACACCGGGATTCCCAACTGCTTGAAGACCCGCAGGTAGATGTCCACCACGCCACTCAGCGAACGCAACAGCACCGCCATGTCGCGGAACCGTACCGGACGGGAACTCAGAGTCCCATCCACCAGGCGTTCGCAGACCTGGGCCGGTTCCGGCCCTGTGACCATATCGAGGATGCGGCGCCCCACAAAGAACGCCTCGCACTCGGCCCCTTCCAGGTCCTCTCCCTCATTCGCCGTGTCGTTTCCGTCTTCGCCGCTGGTATCCGTTTCCTCGGTCTCCTGTGCCTCTTCCGCCATGTCGGCTCCATCGCCGGTGGTTTGGAGGCCGGGTTTCTCGATCAGGCACAGTTCCACGTGGGGACGGGCGTCCGAACCGGGGGTGTCCCCATATACGCCGCCCGACACGAGCGCGGCCCCCGGTCCGTAGTCCAACCCGGCCGTTTCGCGCGCCATCAGACGCTCGAAAACGAAATTCACGAAATCGAGCACTTCCGGGCGGCTGCGGAAGTTGTGCGACAGGTCCACCCGACCGCAGGCATCCGGGGCGTCTTCAAACGGCACCGTCGTCCGACCGTCCGCCGGTTCGAGTGGGGGGAAGGCGTCATACTTTCCCAGAAAGATGTCGGGTGCGGCCAGCCGAAAGGCGTAGATGCTCTGTTTCACGTCCCCCACGGCGAATCGGTTGTTCGGGCGCGCCGGGTCGTGCAGGCGCGAGACCCGGCTCAGGATTTTCTCCTGGACGGGATTGATGTCCTGGTACTCGTCCACCAGGACGTATTCATACTGTTCCTGGCACAGCTGCGCCGCTTTGCTCGGCGCGTCTCCCTCGTCGTTCAACAACCGCAGGGCCAGCTGTTCGAGATCGTCGAAGTCCACCACGCCGCGCTGGTGTTTGGCCGCTTCGTAGAGCCGGTCGAATTCCCACGCCAGGTCGAGCAGGAGGTGGACCATCCAGGCCGAGGCGGCGTGCAGCGCCTGGAGGTCTTCCAACCTGACCGCAGCCAGTTTTTCCTTCACCCGTTTCTTGAAGCGGTCCCGCCGTTCCGTCAGACGTTCCTTCAACCGTTTCCCCGCCTCGTCCACGTTCCGGGTCGGGTTCATGCGGGGAATCGTGATTTCCCGGGTTTCGCGGATCGCTTCGTGCCACCGGCCTGCCCTGCATTTCTCCAGAACCAATTCGAGGAGAGGTTGGAACTCCTCGATCCATTTCGCCAGTTTCGGGTCGGCCCACCGCGCTTCGCCGTGCAGGGCCGCAAGACCGTTGATCGTTTCTTCGATTTCTCCCAGAAACGTCCGATTCCATTCCTCGAACCAGGCGTGTTTCTCCACCGGCTGGAGGACTCCTTCTCCGGTCGGTTCCAGCGGGTAGGCGTCCCGGACCTTTTGAGTCCACTCCTGGGGGGCATCCAGTTTTCGGAGGAAACTGTGGACCCGCAGGACGACCTGACGCGCCTCGGTTTCCGGGTTGGCCCGATCGAAGGTGTCGAGCCAGCGGGCGAAAACCGGCTCGAGTTTTTCGAGCCGGGCATTGAACAGATCCTGAACCACCTCGCCCGCGAGCGCCCGGGCCTCCATCGCGTCCAGTGTCGAGAACTCCGGATCGAGACCCAGCACGTGGAAATGCTGACGGAGCAGCGAGGCGCAGAAACTGTGCAGGGTCGAGATCTGCGCCTTCTCGGCCATCAGGCACTGACGCCGCACCCGGTCATTCCCCGGTTCCGTGGCCAGCCGTTCGCGCAGGGCGGCGGCGATGCGCTCGCGCATCTCGAGCGCCGCGGCGTCCGTGAAGGTCACCACCAGGAACCGGTCCAGGTCCACAGGAGTGGAACCCTCGACGGCCAGCCGCACGATCCGTTCGGTCAACACCGCCGTCTTGCCCGTCCCGGCGCTGGCCGACACCAGCAGGTCGCACCCCGATTGCGCGATCGCCAGACCCTGCTGGGGAGTCCAATTCGGCATTTCTTGTTCCGACCCCTTTCATAACGTACCGCTCATATGTGTCGTTGCCGGTGTCTCTACCGATCCTGTGGTTTTGTACCGTCGGCGTCCCCGCCGGCGCAGTTGGTTTTCCGGGTGTTTCGGAAGAAACCGACCTGAGTGGACGGAGTGGACACCGTGGACACGGTGGAGAGTCAGAACCGGGGGGAAAAATACCGGTTCTCAGTTCTATATCACCGATATCCCCGCCGGCCGGTGGTTCTGTATCGCCGGCGTCCCCGCCGGCGCAGGGGTTCTTCGTGTTCCGGCAAAAAAGACAGTCCAACATGTGGCCGGGGGCTTCTCTGCGCGAGAAGCCCCCGGCCACCCCCTGCTACTCTGTCAAATCGAGTTCGAGAACGCAACTGCAACCCGTTCTCTTTTTCAGGAGTACGCCTCCTGGGGAATCAGAGCAGATTTCTTACCAGAACGTCCACTCGGGTCTGCGTGGGACGGGTCAATAGATCAGAATCTGTGCGGGTGCCAGCGGATCGGGCGGTGCGATCAGTCCGTGCGGACCGGGCGCCGTGGGCCGCCGGGTGTGGCAGACCGAGCACTTGCCCAGGGCGCGGGGACTGTTCTGCAGGCGCATGACCTGAAGCGAGTCCTTGGGCTGGATTGTCGGCAGGATCGCATGCGGGCTGTTGTGGCAGGCTTCGCAGGCCAGTCCCCCATGCCCGAAACTGTTGCGGTAGAGTTTGCCGGTTTCCTCGGCATACTGGGAGGCATGGCAGGAGGAACACTTCGGTTCTTCGAGCCAGGGTTTCCGTCCATCCCGGATGGACTGCGCGACGGCCGACAGATCGCCGTGGCAATTCGTACACCGCAGGCCGGCGCTGTACATCACATCGCGCAGGCATTGGGTCTGGGCGCCCGGATGGCAGGCGTAGCATTCCGTGTTGGGGCGTTCCTCGGCGTGGTGGCCATGCATCGCCAGCGACAGGCTGGGGAGGCCGGGTTGACCGGATGTCCCGAGCGCGTTCGAGGAGTGGCAGTTGGCGCACAGAACCGGTTGGCTGCCGCTGAGGTTGGTCCCTTCTTCATTATCGTGCAGCGCCAGAATCACCTGCTCGACCGTTTTGCCCCCCGACGCCTGATGGCACTGATCGCAGTGCATTTCGACCGAGACGGGCGCCACAAAAGTGGTCTGATCCATCGGGGTCTGACCGCTGACGAGTGTCACATTGGCGAGCTGGTAGGGACTCTCCACGGTCGGGGCGCTGTCCTCAAAGGGGGTGAGGGGAACCCCCGGCGCCTCGAAGATGCCGTGCGTCGCGTTGTAATCCAGTGTGCCGGTCAGGCCTTTCCCCGCCAGTCCCACATTCGGCGCCAGCGTCACGTTGAAAAGGCTCTGAGCATGATCCCAGAAATTGATCTTGTCGGCGCTGGTCGTGTTGTGGGTGAAGTTGTAATTCAGGGTCACCCCCTGGGTGACCAGGCGGGGCAGGTTGCCCCGTTGTACCACCTGCGCGTGCAGATTGTTGTAGGGAGGCAGAACGCAGAAGGACTGGTAGGTCCGGTTCATGCAGTGCATCCCCAGATCGTTCCATCCGATCACGATTTCCGAGGGCAGCGCCGACTGGGCATTGACACGACTGCCAGATAGAAAACAGAAGGCTGTCTCACAGAGGAGGCAGAACATTCCGACTATCCGAGAAGACATCCACCACATCCGCGTATCCTCCTGCCTGAGATTTTATATACAATATCTTACTGGTTTTCCCTGCCGGCCGCTACAAAAACAAAGTGCGCGGTGTTTTACTGAGACCGCATGGGAGTTTCCGGTGCAAAAGCCGGATTTCCGGATTCCGAGGACAAACCTCCTCCCCCGAATCCGGGAATCCGGCATTCGTCCTTCTTGGAAAACTCCTATTCTCCCGGCATCTCAGAACCGGGGATGTTTTCCTACTTCACCGCACTGGCCGAAA